>JAZSGD010000187.1:0-17717 GCA_045532555.1 Eubacteriales bacterium
TCAGCCTCAAGCATCTCGTCCATATCCGCATAAAGACGGATGGGGTAGTCGCCAACCTTTTCCTTGAGCATATCCAAACGGATATCACAAGCCGCAACGAATTCGATGTCTGTCATATTTCTGTATACGTTGAAGTGAACGCCGCCCATTCCTCCAACGCCAACTAATGCTATTTTCATTTTATTTATCCTCCTAAAAATAACTCAGATCAGCTTCTCAAGGTAAGCCTTGGTTTCGATAATGTCCTTAAGCTGCTGCTCGCCCGAGATCTCGCGCTCGATAGTAAGCGATCCGTCGTAGCCAACCTCTTTGAGCTTTGCAACGAATACGGGGAAGTTTACCTTGCCCTCTCCAACCTTTACCTCGTGTCCAAGCTCCATGCCGTTGGTGGGATAGAAGCCGTCCTTCGCGTGAATACCGCGAACATACTTGCCGATAACGTCAAGCGCGTCAACAGGGTTTGCCTTTCCGTAAAGGATAAGGTTTGCAGAGTCGAGGTTGATACCGATGTTTCCGGTTCCGCACGCCTCGATAAAGCGAAGCAGGGTGGTGGGAGTTTCCTGACCAGATTCAAGCAGGAAATACTGACCCTGATCCTTCATGTACTGAGCGAGACCGCGCATAGTTTCAAGGATCTCGGGATAGGTGGGGTCGGTAGGGCACTCGGGAAGGAAGCCCGCGTGAGTGATCACGTCGGTAACGCCGATCTTCTTTGCAAAGTCAGCACCCTTCTTGAGCTGTGCCACTCTCATCTCTCTGTACTCGCGAGGAACTATTCCAAGGGTTATCGGACCTTCGGTAAAATTCCAAGCAGAAGGTCCACTCCAGCCGCACCAATGCGCTGTGATAGTGATACCGTATTCCTTTGCGGCAGCGTTTACAAGCTCCGCCATCTCGTCGGTATGGAGAGACTCGTCCCAGTTGGTCATCTGGCAGTTGTCAAATCCCATATCTCTCATTTTTTTGAATTTCTCTCTCATGTCGGGCGCGAGAAAAGTTTGTACGCCTATTTTCATAAAAAAGTCCTTCCTTTCTCTTGACTTGTTGTTAATTTTATTATATAATAAAAATCAGACGGAGTCAATAAGAATTTTAATATTTGTATAGCATAAATTTAATTTGTTTTATAAAACAAGCACAAAACGATAAAAAAAGAGGAGGCAAATCATGAACGACATAGCCTTATACGAGAAGATCCCACTTCAACAATTTCCTATAAGAATACTCGTACGCAAGGAATATAAATTCGATTTTCCTCCTCATTGGCACGAACACACCGAGATACATTATATTTTCAAGGGGAGCTGCAGTCTCAAATGTAACGAGGATCATTTTGATCTTTCAGCCCACGACTGCGCCATTATAAACGCTAACGAGCTACACGAGGGTGCAGGCGGACTTTGCGACTCTATATGCATAATTATCCCCCCGAGTTTTTTTGAGCAAAACCACATAATATTCAAAAAGATCGTAAGCGATGAATATATCACCGAGGCTGTAAACAATATATATGAAAAGCATTGCTCGGGTTCGCCTACCGATCTGCTTGAGATCAAGGGATATTCGTATCTTTTGCTGTCGCACCTGATCAAGCAATACACTCTGCGCACGCTCAACGACACCGTGTATTCAAAATATTTCAACAAGCTCAACAAGGTAAACGACGCTATCAGCTTTATCAGCGAAAATTACGATAAGCAACTGACCACAAAAACGCTTGCCGAAAAGGTGCACCTCAGCGAGGGATATTTCTGTCAGGTGTTTAAGGAAGTAACCGGCAAAACGGCTATGGAATATATAAATCATTTCAGGATAGATAAGGCAGAAAAAATGCTTTGGCAGACCGATATGTCCGTCGCCGAAATAGCCTTCTGTTGCGGATTTGACGACGCGAACTATTTTTCAAGAACCTACAAAAAATTCAAAGGAGAAACTCCTCATTCGTCAAGAATGTCCCGAGGAGCGAAAGAAAAGTGAAATCCGTCAGAAATATATATAAAATAGGAATCGGTCCGTCAAGCTCTCATACTATGGGTCCTGCGTTTGCGGCAAAAAGCTTTATTGAAAAGCACCCCGACTGCGAAAGGATACAAGTAACTCTTTACGGCTCGCTTGCGAAAACGGGAAAGGGGCACGGAACAGACCGCGCAATAATCGAGGTCCTTTCGCCCATTGAGACCGACATAATATTCAACCCCGACGAAAGCATAAGTCTCGAGCACCCCAACACCATGACTATTGAGGGATACAAGGGCGGCGAGAGAGTTGCCGAAATAACTTTTTTGTCGATCGGAGGCGGAGAAATTCGCATAAAAGGCGAAGCCGCAAAATCCGAAAAAGTCGCCGATCTGTACTCCAAAAACAGTTTTACCGATATCGCCGCAATATGCAAGGAAAGAAATATAAGACTTTCGGACTACGTATTTGAGCACGAGGCACCCGATTTCCGAGATTTTCTCGGTAACGTGTGGCATACGATGCAAGCGGCTATACGAGACGGACTTTCTCATACGGGCGAGCTCCCGGGCGGGCTTGGAGTCAAGCGAAAGGCTCAAAAGCTCTTTAATCAAAGACATATCGACGAAAGTCCTCAAACGAAAGAGAACAGACTCGTCTGTGCTTATGCGTTTGCCGTGAGCGAGCAGAATGCAGACTGCGGTCTTATTGTCACTGCACCCACTTGCGGTTCTTGCGGCGTTTTGCCTGCGGTTCTCAAATATATGCAGGATAAAAACTCTTTTTCGGACGACGACGTTATCAGAGCGCTTGCCGTTGCAGGACTTATAGGACAGCTTGTTTCCACAAATGCTTCGATAAGCGGAGCAGAATGCGGTTGTCAGGCAGAGATCGGCACCGCGTGCTCTATGGCGTCTGCGGCGCTTGCGGAACTGTTTGAAATGGGAATAGATCAGATAGAATATGCCGCAGAGATCGCACTTGAGCACCATCTCGGACTCACCTGTGACCCCGTATGCGGACTCGTTCAGATCCCGTGTATAGAAAGAAATGCGGTAGCTGCAATGAGAGCGATAAATGCGCTCAGCCTTGCAAACTTTTTGTCGGACAGCCGAAAAATATCCTTCGACCTCGTGGTTGAAACGATGTATCAGACGGGAATCGACCTGTCGCACATATATCGCGAAACGGGAGAGGGAGGATTGGCAAAGCTGTATCGTCACGAATAACACTTGCGAACGTGTGATTTTTTGATCAACAGATCATCAAAGCCCAAACGGGAATCCAACAATATTTCGCTTTCAGTGCAGAAAGCTCCTGCATTGATTTTCTTTCATCATTTATCAGAGAATTGAGGTATTTTCTATGAAAAAGCTCTTTGTTTTGCTTCTTTCAGCAATATTGTGTATGCAGTTTGCATCGTGCGATGCGCTCGTCGACAGTCTAAATAAAGCAGACAAAACGGATGACTCAAACCAACCAACAATCGAGACCGCAAAGCCCTCCCACGTGTTCAGCACCGCTGACGGATGCACGTTGGAGATAGCTCTGACGCAAGGACAAGAAGGCAATCCTTCTTCCTCATCTGACCTATGGAGACACAAGCTTGACGTGTCCGATCAATCGGTTTACGGCAACGCGCTCTCGAATCTCAAATCCGCAAAACTGATCTCGGAGAATGGCAAGCTAAATCCGAGCAAGTGGCTGGAATCCTCTGCAAGCTTTATTTATTCCGATTCGGGATCGATAAACATGGCGATTGGTAAAGCTCTTGATTCCGCGGGCACATATACTGACGGAGCATATCAAGTAAACGATTCGTACGGCATACGTGCTGTGGGCATATCCACAGACAAGGGCATCGAGGTGCATGCATGCATCGTAGATCTGGCTTTCCGTTCCACAGATGGCGGAACGCTGTCGTTTTGTACTGGAGAGAACGGAAGCACGCTGAAAAACATCATATCCGCACTAGCAGGCGGTACGATCACAAATAGCACGGTCTCGCCCAAAGCGACGACCTCCGACGGTACTGTAAACTACGTTTTATTCGACACATCAAAGCTTCGTCTTGTTTTCTTTGACACCGAAACTCTCGAAATTCTCGGCATGGCAACTACTCGCTCTACGTCATCGGGCTCTTTCGCGACCTCAGGCTCTGCATCCGGATCATCCTCTTCTGTAATCGTCGGATCAACCAATAGCAACGTTACCTTCGTTGCATTGGACGAGAACGGAAACGAGGTCGAGGGCAACCTTAATTTGTGCGAATTGCTCCCCGGCGAGACCCGCCACGTGTCTGTGCTTTTGTTTAAGGAGCATCAATCCGGCGCGAACGTAAGCGGCGACAAGGATAAGGAAGACGGCAAGGATAATGGCAAGGACGAGAGCGCAGAAAAAGACAACGATTCATGCGTTTCTATAGAGCCCGAGACCAATGAAAGCAGCGATACCCAGGGAAAAGGCGACGATTCAAGCATCTCTACAGAAGCTGAGATCAACGAAAACGGTGAGATCAAGGAAAAAGACAACGATTCATACGTCTATATAGAAGTCGGAACCAACGAAAACGGCGCGCTTGTGTACGATGGCAAGTATGAGCTGGTGACCGGATCGGTGTCTGTGGATGTCGAATATGAGACTTTCAAGATACAGGTCGGTACATCTTACAGCGCGTCTACCGATTATTCCTTCAATTTGATGTTCACCGACAAATAAGCTTTCCGAAAGCAGTACGTTTACGGAAAGAGTAAATAAATCGAAAAGAACGAGCAACCTCCATCACGGACCCATGTCTGCAATGGAGGTTGCTTTTTCGTGTCGAAAAGACGGCTTATCGGTTCTCGGATTTTTCCCCACATCGATTCGGAATACCGTCTCGACTTATACGTCTGAGATTTGCTTCAATTATCGCAAGTGAGCCGTACATTATTCTTCTCTCTTCATCGCCAAGATTTCCACCGGCAAGCGCT
This sequence comes from Eubacteriales bacterium, assembly GCA_045532555.1. Lineage (GTDB taxonomy): Bacteria > Bacillota > Clostridia > Oscillospirales > CAG-272 > SVTX01. The sequence goes on from JAZSGD010000187.1 coordinate 4,929, forward strand.
ACAGCGCGCATCGCTTTATCGCAAACGTATTCTGCCGCCGCGCGACCTTCCTCGGTCAAAACAAGCTTGGCTCTGTATAAATTATCCTTGTCCGTCCTTCTGACGAGCAAGCCCTTATCCTCCATCTCGGCAACTATGCGCGAGATCGCGGCTTTGTCCTTGTCGCAGATCTCACTGAGCTTCGAGGAGGTGATCCCCTCGGGAAAACGGCTCATTATTACCAGATATTGCGCGTATGCTCCGCGCAGACCGTACTTTTCCATCACGTCGCGCTCAATTTTCGTTATGTACTTGTATATGTTATGTATAGAATAAGAAAATTGTTCAAATCTCTCGAGCATAATGATCACCCTTTTTTTCTTAAAATATTGACGCAGTCGTTGATTTATCAACAACTCACCCGTACATTATACTCCACTTTTATCGTTTTGTCAACATATTTTGACAAAAAACACATAATTTGAAAAGAGCTCTTCAACAGGGAACAGTAGATCCGTGTGAAAAGCTCTTTTTGTTATTGTTAGATTATTCTTTTGCGGTAAGCATCATATAACGCTTTGCCGCCTCGGCGTGTCCTGCGGCGGCAGCAATCCTATAGTAGAAAAGCGCCTCTCGCTTATTCTTCACTCCCGAGCCCGCGCCCTCTTCACAGCAAAGGCCGTAGCTGTACGCAGCGTTGCTGTTGCCCTTATCGGCGGCAAACTTCAGCCATTTGATGGATTCGGCATCGTTTTCAGGAACTCCGACTCCGTGACGCAAGCACCAGCCGTAATTGTAACAAGCGTCCGTATTTCCAAGCTCAGCGGCGATCTTATAGCATCTTGCCGCGGCAGCCTCGTTCTTTTTTACCATGCTCTTGCCGTCGTACATCGCGTCCCCGAGCTTATTCATAGCGGCTCCGAGAATTTCCTTATTTGGAGTTGACTCTCCGTTTTCAAAAAGCGCGTCTTCTCTTGAAAATGGACTTTCAAAATAGCTCTTGAGATCGCCTCCGTGAACGTATATCTTGGAAATCTCGGTCTGCGCTCCCTCGTGTCCCAGAGATGCCGCAAGAGCGATATGCTCAACCGACGATATATATGACTGCGCAGTCTGATCGGTTCTTGCCATAAGCATTCCGAGCCTATATCTTGCCTCGGTCTCGGACTCTTTTTTGAGCTCAAGCTCTCGAAGCGTTCTTTCGGGAAACACATAAAGATTTAATTTTTTATCGGGAGAGGAATTCAATGCCTTGATATACCATTGTTTAGCATCCTTACGGTTTTGGGGAATGCCCTTGCCCTCGTCCGCGAATATACCCATCATCGTGATTGCGGGAACGTATCCCTTTCGCGCCGCGCGCAAAATATATATTCTTGCCGCAGGGTATTCAGCCCGCATTCCAACGCCCGCCAGGATCGCACACCCCGTTCTGTACATGGCTTCCTCACTGCCAAATTCGGCGGCTTGCTTGTAAATGACCAACGCTCTCCGCGAATCCCTCTCAACTCCATAGCCATGCTCGAGGCACTGTGCCAATGCCAACAAGGCAGAGGCGGTTCTTTCCTTATACTCTGAGGAGTGTGAAAGAGACCTTTCGTAGCATTCTACTGCACGAGCCTTATTCTCCTCAACTCCAATTCCAAAGAAATAACATTCGCCCATCATGTAAGCAGCCCCGCGCGAGCCGTGCTCATCTCCGCGGCAGAACCACTCAAAAGCGGCTTTTTCGTCCTTCTTCGTCCCCAAGCCTCTGAGGTTGCAAAGACCGATCTTATATGCTGCCTTTGCGTTAGTGTCATCCATTTCAACAGAGTTCAGGTATCTCATATATGCAAGCTCTCGGTTTCTGACGGTTCCGGAGCCCTCGAAATAGCAGTTGCCCACCTCGTATTCTGCTGCAGGTATGCCCGCTTCGGCTGCCGCCGAAAACATACGGTACGCTGTATCATGATCCTTGCGCGTGCCTTTGCCGTGTCTGCACTTGACTCCCACCTCATACATTGCCGGCGCGAACCCCGCCTTAGCAGCAGAGGAATATGCGTCAAAAGCAAGTGCGAGATTTTGTTCAGTGCCCAAGCCCTTGTCGTAGCAGATCGCCATGCGGTATTGCGCCAACACGTTTCCCGCCGCAGCGGCTTTTTGATAGCACTCAAACGCACGAGCCAAATTCTTTTCACATCCGTCGCCCGTCTCTTTGCAGATTCCAAGACGGCATTCGGCATTCGCGTTGCCGAGCGCGGCGGCTCTTTCATATAATTCAACGGCATATTCCTTGTTTTGGGAAACACCGTGTCCGTAAAAATAACAGCCTCCCAGATTATTCGTCGCAACGGCATCACCAAGCTCTGCAGCTCTTGCATAGAGCTTTGCAGCTATTTCATAATCTATCGGGCATCCAACACCAAACTCTCTGCAAATGCCCAAAGCGCGCATGCAACCAACGTGCTCTTTTTCTGCGCCGGCAAAAAAACAGTCAACTGCTTTTTCTTCATCCCTTTCGCAACCGAATCCGTCTGCATAGCAGGTTCCGAGACGGTAATTTCCTTCCGAAACTCCCTCCCGTGCGGCTTTTGAAAAGCATCTGAAGGCAGAATCGGGATCGTAAACCGAAGCGCTCTCGGAATAAAACTCGCCAAGAGATATCCAAGCCTCCGCATAACCGCTTTCGGCAAGTCCGATAAGTATCTTGACTCCGTCCTGTACCGTTGTTTTGCCCGACTTGATACGGTCCACAGTTTTCACGCATACCGTTTCGGGATCCTGGTCTTTTGGTTCTTCCGAGTCCCCGACCTCATCTTCTTGATCTTTCTCGCCGACAACGGTGAAAAAATCGTCTTCAAAAACACCGACTGCAAGCTCGTCATCTTCCGCGTTTTCCCCGTTCTCGTTCTCGACACCTCCGTCTTCCGCACCGTTCCCGAGACTGCTCAGATTCAATACCACGTCTTCATCGACCACGGAAGGCTCGTCGAAAGAAAGTCCGTCCTCACGTTCAATATATTCAGTTGTGTCCTTTTTCTCAAAAAATTTTTCGAGCATTCAAGGCATCCTCCTAAAAAACCACGTTTTGCCGTCAGCGCATCGCGTCTTCGGCAAAGGTTAAATTATCGCGATCCAACCCGCATTTTCTCACAAAGTTGATTCTGTTTTTTACTTTAACAAAAAAATTTTTAAAAACCCCTTTAAATTTTTTCAAATATGTATTATAATATAAGAGGGATCGTTATTGCTTGCCTTAATTATACAACAAAAACGGTCACTTTTCAAGTAGATTTTAAAATAATATATACGCGGAGGAACAAAATGAAAGCTAAATACACTCTTTCGATCGCCGATATGGAGATAAACGTAATAACCGAGGCTCCCCAGGAGTCCGTCGAATACATAGTCGGTATTTTGGACAGAAAGATCAGAGAGATATCCCTCAAAAGCAAAAAATGCACCAAAAGTGAGGCGGCAGTCCTTTGCGCCTTGGACTTCTGTGCTGATAAGATCGAGCTCAAGGATCGTGTAGAAGTGCTTGAGGACGAGCTCAGCGAAAGCAAGGATAACATTGAGCATCTGAACGAGAAGCTTGAACTGATACAGAAAAACTCCGAAAGATTGGAGCGCGACCGCGCAAGGCTCGAAGTAGAGAACAGCAGGCTCCGCGCAATACTCGATGACATAAGAGCAGGCAAAAAGTACACCCGCGAGGAGCTCTCGGCAGTTGACAAGGCAGAGCCCGAGATAGCCGCCCCCGTAGGCGACGTTTATGCCGCAACCGAGTCCGCACAGACCGAAGAAGCGGTATCGGAAGGCGATACCGAGAACCAGAAAAAGAAGACCGCAGGTAGAAACAGAGTAGGCTCGATGTTTGACCTTCTCACATTTACCGATATCTGATCAAAAAAACATGAATAAGATAATATTGCCCGAACTCTTAAGTCCCGCAGGCTCACCCGAGGCGTTTGAAGCGGCAATAGACGGAGGCGCCGACGCAATATATGTGGGGGGCGCCTCTTTCAATGCAAGAATCAACGCGCAAAATTTTTCGGATGAAGACCTTGCCAAAGCGGTCAGGCTCGCGCATCTCTACGGGGTTAAGGTCTACCAAACGATAAATATAATGGTACACGGCAGGGAGATCTCTGAGCTGCTTCGTGCCGCGGAAAGATCGGCTGAAATCGGAGTCGATGCTTTTATAGTATCCGATCTCGGTGCGGCAAGCTTGATCCACGCTCATCTGCCCGAAATGCCTCTCCATGCAAGCACTCAAATGAGCGTTCATAACTCCGACGGGGCAAGACTACTTGCCGACTACGGCTTTTCACGAGTCGTCCCCGCGCGTGAGCTGTCAAAAGAAAACATCCGCTCGCTTGTCGAAAACAATCCTCTCGAGGTTGAAATATTTATACACGGTGCGATGTGCGTCAGCCATTCGGGACAGTGTCTGTTCTCGTCCTTAGTCGGCGGCAGAAGTGGAAACCGAGGCCTTTGCGCCCAGCCCTGCCGCTTGCCGTATGCGTGCTCGGACCAAAGTGTAGGGGATAAATATCCCTTGTCGCTTAAAGATATGTCGCTCGCAGGTCACGTCAAAGAGATCATCGACAGCGGCGTTGCGTCACTGAAAATCGAGGGAAGAATGAAATCCCCCGAATATGTCCGAGGAGTCACGAAAATATGGCGACGATTGCTCGACGAGGGCAGAGATGCCACAGCGGACGATATCGAAGAGCTTTCAGCTCTTTTCTCGCGCGGCGGCTTCTCCGACGGATATTATACCGAGAGAATAGATAAAAAAATGCTCGGAGTTCGCAGCGAGGAGGACAAAAAAGCCTCGCGCGAAGCCGATAAGTTCGTAAAAATCCAAAGAAAAGTTCCTATAGATATGACCGTCAGCATTGTTGCGGACAAGCCGTCGCAGCTTACTCTGTCTTGTAACGGCAAGGCCGTCTCGGTATGCGGCGAGATTCCGCAAGCAGCGATAAATGCTCCGATAAATGAGGATACGGTAAAGAAGTGTATGTCAAAGCTCGGAGATACATGCTTCAGCCTCCAAAGCCTTGACATTGATCTCGACGACGGTCTTATGATGCCCATTTCTTGGCTCAATGCATTGCGTAGAGAGGGAATTGCCACGCTTGAGGCGGCTATGACCGCGCTGCCTGCACAAAAGATTGAGCCAATCGCTCCCAAAACGCCGCGTGGAACGGCACACGAGCGCAACGTTGGCAGATTTTATTCCCCCGAACAGATAACAAGCGCCGCAAGAGCGTTTTTTGATGTGGTTTTACTCCCGCTTGACAAATACGCGGAGAATCCCGAGAGTGCAGACGGATTCTTTATGCCACCCGTCATATTCGATTCGGAGATCGGTCACTTTTCCGAGCTTTTGAAAAAAGCAAAGGAAAACGAAGCAAAATATGCGGTAGTTACGAATATCGGTCAGATAGAAATGCTCAAAGAATCCCTGCCCGACATAAATATGATAGCCGACTTCAGATTCAACGTCGCGAACGACGAAACGATGGCTTTTCTTGAAGACCTCGGATTTGAAAGCATCGTTCTTTCCGCGGAGCTCACACTTCCACAGCTTCGCGACCTTCACGGAGCGAAGGCGGCGGTCGTTTACGGCAGAATTCCCCTGATGACGCTCGAAAAATGCGTTATCAAGGCGCTTTACGGCGAAAGGGGAGGTTGCGAGGTCTGCTCACAGAACAAAGCCGAAATGAAGGACCGCCGTGGATTTATCTTCCCGATACTTCGCGAGTCCGATCACCGAAACGTAGTGCTTAACAGTCTGCCCACGAATATGTCGGACAGACAAAAGGAGCTTACGGCATCGGGAATCGTAGACAGACATTTTCTTTTCACAACCGAAACGCCCGCCGAGGTCGACCGCATCGTTGACGACTACCAAAACGGACGTGCGCCCACAGAAAAAGTCAGAAGAATATAATGATCAAAAGAGCGATATGCACCGCATATCGCTCTTTTGATTACTCCTCCGCCTCAAGCAAAAGGTTGTGTTGCGCCACCATAGCGTCCCAGGTCTCTCTGCCCACATTTCCCGTTGCGGAGATCTTGTTTCTCGTCTGAAATTCCCGCACGAGAGTGGCGGTCGCCTCGTCGTAAACACCCGACGGAGTATAGTCAGGGAAGTTATAGAGCCGTGCCAGCTCGCCAAGCAGATATTGCACCGTATCTACGAGAAATCCACTCTCACCGAGCGAAATTTCGTATTCGCCGCCGTAAATATTACGCGGAAAAAGATCGAGCTTAAGCGGAGGCGAATTGAGCGCCACCGACTCGTCGTATTTTTGCTTTAATATTGCCCAGGTGTTGTTGTCCACCGTGCCCGTTGCGGGTATGCCCTGCGACCTTTGAAACTGTATCAGCGCCCGTCTTGTCTGATCCGCCCAGATCCCGTCTATCGGCACGGGATTTATCCCGTCGTCGTGAAACGAAAGCTGCCGCAGATAGCGTTGTATGTTTTTGATAGCATCCTTTTCAAAAATATTAGTTGCCATACTTGACCTCCCGTCACTGACCCACGACGAACCCGGGGAATTGACCCTCTCCGAGCCTCGATCCGTTATAAAGATCGCTGTAAAGACTTGCGATCCCGCCCCACGCGACAGGGCCTACCACTCCCGTTGTGGGCAGACCGTACAGCCGCTGAAACGCGACAACTGCCTCCTGCGTGCGTGTTCCGAAATATCCCGTCGGATTGACCGCAGGTATCTCGGGGATAAATTCCGATATATAATTGAGATATTCCTGCAATACCCGAACCTCGTCTGCCTCAACTCCGATCCGCAAAAACACGCCGGGGAAGGGGATCGTATTTCCCTCGACATATTCCACGGGAATAGTTGAAACGATGCCTATGTATGCGTTGTAAATTCTTCGCCAAGTTTCCTCGCCTACTATTCCATCGGGAGTCAGACCGAAGGTGCTCTGCGCCGCAAGCACTGCCTCGGTCGTGCCGGGACCGAATATTCCGTCAATCGACACCCTCGGAATAGTATTGTAAAACTCCGAAAGATAGCTGAGATAGTACTGCAGCGCGCTTACACCGAGGTTACTGTCGCCCTGCTCAAGCTCACCGGGGAACTGTTGCGTTACGTCCTCCAAGCTCAAGCCCTCGGAGTTGAGATCGTTAAGCCGCTTGACGCTGTTGTATATTTGCTGGATCGTGTACCAGGTCGCCTGACCCACTATTCCGTCGGGGGACAGACCAAACGCCGACTGAAACGCCTTGACCGCCTCCTCGGTGTCATACGAAAAGACGCCGAACGGAGTGTTTATTTTTGGTATGGCGGAGAAGTTGTCGGATATTCGGTTCAATCTTATCTGTATCGTCCGCACGTCGTCTCCCGTGCTACCAAGCTGCAAGGGGTACGACGGCAGGCTTGCCGTCTGTCCCATAACGGGAGCATCTGTAATTATATCAATGTTGTTGCCGTAGTAGTATGTAAGAATGTCGTACGGCGAGTATCCCTGATTGGCAAGCTCAACGCTGCCCCATTGAGAAAGACCGTCGCATTGAAGCTCTATTCCGTCACAGTATTGAGCGTATAAAGGCTCAACAAATCCCTGCCGACTGATATAGCTCGTGAAAAGCTCGCGGGCGATCTGATTGATATTGTCAAAAATATCTCTTCCGTTGACGAAGGACTGATCGATCGCGATCGAGTTGGTAATGTCGAAATCATATCCGCGCGAACGGTAGTATTCGGTATAGATTCGGTTTAAGGCAAAGGAGATCTGCGCGTACATATTGGCACGGATCGCACTTTCGGGCCAAGTGGGGTATATCTCGCTCGAGGTAACGTTCGCAACGTAGTCGACGAATGGAACCGTCACGTTCGGCGCGTCGGAGTCTGGCGGGCCGAGATGCACCGTTATAAACTCGGGAATGTATGGTGTATTTGGCATATTACTCCTCCTGACTCGGTTTTGTGCGCTTTGACTCAAGCGCGGGGTTTTCAGTCTCAAAGAAAATATTGTCCTCTATCGTCTTGTTGTCGATCTGACCGCTGTCGGGCAAGGGGATCATATCGGCATTCTGAACCGCCGTTATACCCTCGAAAACCGGCACGTTGGCGTAATATTGCTGATAATAGCCCTCTTTGGTCACGCTGAGATTATAGGTCTCGTACGACTTTCCGTTTCCCGGCTTCATCGAAAGCTCGCGCGGAGGCGCGGGAAGAGCAAAGCGCTCGGTCAAGCCCGATCGGTCCGTCGTATATACCGCGATCACGTCGCCTCGACCGCTTTCAAATTCGGGATCGTAATTATGTACGGTGACGATGGCATTCTCAAGCGGTATCGCCCCTCTTGCCGTGGTCACGCGCACTATCATGTAGCCGTATCCGCTATCTTGTTGTGTATTCATAAGCCGTCCTCCGTTTGCTTATTTGGCATCTCCTGATATAAAAATATGCAAACATAACGGTAGGCGTTAACAAAAAGACAAGTCACAATATTGACAAATTACAATTGTGAATGATATAATAGGATTTGAGGAAACAAGCCAATGCTGAAAGGAGGAGAAGCGACATGGATGATTCAATGCAATGGGTAATAATCTTCTTTGTGACCTATACAGTTCTGATAATTGAAGACGCTCTGATTATCCACGCTTTAAAAAGACTCCTTATGGACTTTTTGATCGGCACAAGAAATCGCAAAAGTGCAATGAAAATACATTTGGCACAATCCCCCGAGCAAAGAAAAACAATGGCATATATCAAACCATTGCTCAAGGAAAACGTCCGACAATTCGAGGCATTTCAAAAGCTATACTTAATCGTTCGCTATACATTGATACCGCAATACGCTCTACTTATTGTTTGCAATATAGTATCTATTTTGTTTGGACATAACACATTTTATCTGTTAGCCGCATGCACGCTCTTAAAAATGGCTCTCGGGATCTTTTTGCGATTTCAGGTTGATGATAGTCAGAGATCCAAATACAGAAAAGGCAAATAAATTTGCTAAAAGACGTCAAGTCTGCATAACAACACAATTACTAAACAAAAAATGCAAAAAAATCGCAAAAAGCCCTTGACAACACAAAAAAATAGTGATATAATAACTCTACTTGTGAAATCGCTGCCAACTAACAGCGAAATAATTTTGTGAGGTATATTAAAATGAAAGAAGCTATCCAGCCCAAGTATGTAGAGTGCGTAATCAGATGCGCGTGCGGTGAAACCGTTGTAACGAAGTCCACCAAGGGCTCCGAGATCAGAGTTGAAGTTTGCTCCAAGTGCCATCCCTTCTTCACCGGTAAGCAGAAGTTCGTTGATGCAGGCGGACGTGTTGATAAGTTCAAGAAGAGACTCGAAAACTTCAAGAAGTAATCCGCACAAAGAGGGCAGGTCTCTCTGCAATAGAAAATTGCGCACGTACAACAGTACTGCGCAATTTTTTTGTTAAAATATCGGTTTGAATTTGGAGGTATAACCGTGGAAGGATTTGTTTTTTACAACGTCAAAAATCCCCCGTTTAAAATATACGGCTTATTCGAGCCCTGCGGCGAGGGTCAGTTTAAGAGAATGCCACAGTCGGTTGCGAAATTCGGCAACGGTTGGATGCCCGAGCTTGCAAACAACACCGCGGGCGGCAGAGTAAGATTCAACACTAACTCAGGCAGAATAATTCTGCGAGTCGTTACAAAGCACAAAGGGCAGATGTTCCACTCAACACCTATGATGGAGGCGGGACTGGACGTATACCTCGACTGTAACGGAAGGTCGGTTTTTGTCGGCGGCACAAAGCCGGAATTCAATCTTCGCGAGGAAGGATATGATGACATGTTCTGGCTTCACGGGGGGAAGGATAATGCGGTAACGGTCAATATGCCCCTCTACGGAGAGCTGTACGATCTTCAGATCGGTATAGAGGAGGGCACAATACTCTCGGAGCACGCCCCCTATAAGCACGAGCAGCCTATCGTTTTCTACGGCTCGTCCATAACTCAGGGCGGATGCGCCTCAAGACCCGGAAAAAGCTATCAGGCGCTTATTTCGAGAAAATATGATACTAATTATTTGAATTTCGGCTTTTCGGGCAGTGCAAGAGCCGAGGAGGAGATAATTGATTTCATCGCGGGCTTAGATATGGCTGCGTTTGTGTCGGATTACGACCATAATGCTCCCGATCCAGAGTATCTGAAAAATACTCATCACAAAATGTACGAGAAAATACGAGAAAAGCATCCCGATATTCCTTATTTTATGGTCACAAAGCCCGATTTTTCATACAGAGACGAGGATATCGAGCGCAGATGCGTAATAATGGAAAGCTATCTTAAGGCATACCGCGGCGGAGATAAAAACGTCTATTTTATCGACGGCTCGGCATTCTTCAACGGCGTTGATATCGGAGATTATACTATAGATTGCTGTCACCCCACCGACGACGGATTTGTGCGAATGGCAAACTATATCGGCGACGTGCTCGCTAAGGTTATGGATCTGTAATAAATAAAAATACATGGTCGCGGCAATCATTGAATTATCCGTTATTTTCGTCTGCAGATAGCAGAAAGGAGTTTTCGTGAATATAAAAGAGAATGATATAAAGACCCGCGCGGTGCTTGTCGGCATCGTGACCGACAGTGCGGACGCCGAGGAGGCAGAAAAATCTATATACGAGCTCGGTCAGCTGCTCGACACCGCAGGTGGCGAGGTCTTCGCTACGGTGCTGCAAAACAAGAGCACTCCCGACCCGAGAACGCTTATTGGCAAGGGAAAGGTAGCAGAGATAAGCGAGCTTTGCGCGGGTAACGGAGTCAAGCTCGTGATATTTGACGAGGAGCTTTCGCCTGCGCAGATAAGAAATCTCGAGGACGACATCGGTAACGACGTCAACGTCATCGACCGTTCTATGCTGATATTGGACATTTTCGCTCTGCACGCGACAAGCGGAGAGGGAAAATTGCAGGTCGAGCTCGCGCAGCTCAAATATACCGCGCCGAGACTTATCGGTCAGGGCGCAGAGCTTTCACGTCTGGGAGGCGGAATCGGCACCAGAGGTCCCGGTGAGTCGAAGCTTGAAAGCGACCGCAGACATATAAAGAGAAGGATCACCGCGCTTGAGGAGGAGCTCGAGCGACTTGCCAACACCAGAAAAACGATGCGCGCGGCAAGAGACAGAAGCGGTCTTAAAAAGATCGCGATAGTTGGCTATACCAACGCAGGAAAATCGACCCTGCTCAACACGCTCACCGACGCAGGCATTCTTGCCGAGGATAAGCTTTTTGCAACGCTTGACCCCACCACAAGAAAGTTCACTCTCCCGGGCGGCGAAACGGTGCTGCTTACCGACACGGTCGGCTTTATCAAAAAGCTGCCTCACCATCTCGTCAAGGCATTCCGTTCAACGCTCGACGAGGCGGTCTATTCCGATATAATAATGATAGTTATCGATGCAAGCGACCCCGAGTATCTCTCACAGCTCGAATGCACCGAGCAGACCCTTGAGGAGCTTGGCGCGGCAGATAAGCCAACCTTGTACGTCTTTAACAAGTGTGACAAGGGTGCTTACGACGATCCCGTTATTGACCGCACCCGCGACAGACAGAACGTGGTGCATATTTCGGCGCTGACGGGCAAGGGCTGTGACGAGCTTGCCGAACTTTTGCAGAAAATGATCCACGGCGACAAATGTAGCGTCACGTTCAGAATACCCAACGCCGAGCAGGGAGCTCTCAACCGTCTTTACAAGGATGCCACGGTCGAGGACGTTGAATATGGCGCGGAGTTTGTCACGGTCAAGGCGATCGTTGACTCCAAAACGCGCGGAATGCTCCGCAAATACGACACAAATCCTCCGATATTAGACGAGGAATATTAAGCTATACAATTAAAATCACACTAAAGGATTAAGATATGAGTACAGATACTGCCCCCGAGCTTTATACCACCCTTGCAGGTGAGGGAAGCGACGAATTTGAAGAAAAGCGCTCGCTCTTTATCGGCCATGCGAAGCATATCACCTCCGAGGAGGAAGCGATGGAATTCGTCAAGGCAAAGAAAAAAGAATATTCGGATGCAACGCATAATTGCTGGGCGTATCTGCTCAAGGGCGGTATTGTCGCAAGATATTCCGACGACGGAGAGCCGCAGGGAACTGCAGGAGTTCCTATGCTCGAGACTATACGAAAAAGCGGAGTTTGTGATGCAGTTGTTGTCGTCACGAGATATTTCGGCGGCATTTTGCTTGGCGCGGGCGGTCTTGTAAGGGCATATTCGCACGGAGCAAAGGTCGCGTTTGACGCGGCAAAGATCGTCACCTACGAAAAATACACCGAACTCTCTCTTGCCTGCTCTTACTCGGATTATCAGAAATATTCGGTCGTGCTGCCTACCTTTAACGCGATCATAGACAGCACCGATTTTACCGACAAGGTGACCGTTTGCTTTGCGATAAAGGCAACTCTTGTCGATGCACTAAACAAGAAAATAACCGAGATGTCGGGAGGTAAAAATTCTCTCGAGATTATCGGAGAAAGGTTCGATTTTCGTTGATGGATAAGCTTTTTGACTCTCACGCCCACTACTTTGATTCAAAATTCAACGACCTTGAGGGCGGCGCTGATGCTCTTTTGTCATCTGCCGAATTTCAAGAGCTCGTCGGCGGCGTTGTGAACGTTGGAACGACGTACGAAAGCTCGCTTTTGTGCATCGAGCAGGCTAAAAAATACGATTTTATGTATGCGACGGTGGGTATTCACCCCGAGGACGCGCAAACCAAGTGCAAGTTCTCTCCAGACGAGGAGATTTCACGAATAAAAACGCTCGTTTGTGA
>JAZSGD010000153.1:0-11397 GCA_045532555.1 Eubacteriales bacterium
AGCGCCCCGGCAAAGAGACCTACGAGGCAGATTATCCCATGCCTACTCACAACGAAGCTATTGCTCTCGTTCTTAAGCTGCTCACAGACTCCGAGTACGGAGTTATCTCGAGCGTAGACGAGATCAGCGCGGTCGGTCACCGCTTTGCTCACGGCGGCAAGCTCACCAAGTCCTGCCTGCTCGGCGAAGAAGAGATCAAGTACATCGAATCCATTATTCCCATCAATCCCCTTCACGGTCCTCCCGCACTCAAGGGCGTTGCCGCTTGTAAGGCTCTGATGTCAAACACCCCCCACGTAGGAGTTTTCGACACCTCCTTCTACTCGGGATTCGACAAGAAGGCGTACATATACGCGCTTCCTTATGAATGGTACGAAAAGTACGGCGTGCGCCGCTACGGCTTCCACGGAACCAGCCACCGCTTTGTTTCTGCAAAGGCGTGCGAGTTCCTCGGACTTGATTATAACAGCACGAAGATCGTTTCCTGCCACATCGGCTCGGGCTCGTCTATCACCGCAGTCAAGAACGGACAAGCAGTAGATACCTCCCTCGGCTTCACTCCTCAGGAGGGTCTGCCCATGGGTACCCGTTGCGGCTCTATCGACCCCTCGATAGTTCCCTACATTATCGAGCAGACAGGTATGAGCGCATCCGAGGTAAATGATATAATGAACAAAAAATCGGGACTTCTCGGTGTCTCGGGCGTATCCAACGACGCACGCGACGTCTGGGCGGCAGCCGCAGAGGGCAACGAGAGAGCTCAGCTCGCTATGGACCTTCTCGTTCACAACGCGAAGAAGATCATCGGCTCGTACGTAGCCGAGATGAACGGCATCGACGTTCTCATCTTCACCGCAGGTCTTGGCGAAAACGACCGTAAGACAAGAGAGCTTATCGCGGAGAATATGGAATTCTTCGGCATCAAGCTCGACAAGGATGCAAACCTTAACGGTCCCAGAGGAGAGAACCTCGTGATCAGCGCACCCGACTCCAAGGTAAAGGTCGTAGTTATTCCCACCGACGAGGAATATATGATCGCGTCCGACACCTACGAGCTTGTTAAATAAGCGACCAATTAAATTGAAATAAATTTTGGAAAGGATATACAAAAATGGCAAAATCACCTTTTGAAATCAAAAAAGAAATCTGTGACATCGGTAAAAGAATTTACGATCACGGCTTCGTAGCAGCAAACGACGGTAACATCTCCGTTAAGGTCGGCCCCAACGAGTACTACTGCACTCCTACAGGCGTATCCAAGGGCTTCATGACCCCCGATATGATCATCAAGATCGACGGTAACGGAAACAAGATCGACGGTAAGCTCAATCCCTCCTCCGAGATCAAGATGCACATGAGAGTTTATCAGGAGCGCCCCGACGCTAACGCAGTCGTTCACGCTCATCCCCCCGTTGCAACCGCTTTCACCGTTGCAGGCGTAGAGCTCGACCAGTACATTCTCCCCGAGGCTATCCTTACCATTGGTAACGTTCCTACCTGTGACTACGGTATGCCCTCCACCATGGAGATCCCCGAGTCCCTTATGCCCTACATCCAGAAGCACGACGCATTCCTTCTCAAGAACCACGGTGCTCTTACCGTAGGTAACACACTTCTCCGCGCTTGCTTCACCATGGAAGAGGTTGAGTTCAACGCAAAGATCAACCTTTACGCTCGTCAGATCGGCGTAGGTAAGAACGCACACATCGAAGAGATCTCCTGCTACGAGCTCGAGAGACTTATGGAGCTCCGTAAGAAGATGGGTCTCCCCGGCAAGCACCCCGGATGCAAGTCCTGCCCCAACAACGGCACTGCAAACTGCAAGTGCAAGGATAACGGCGGCAGCTGCTCTTGCGGTTCTCACTCTGCTCCCGCAGGTGACGACCTCGTTGCTGAGATCACCAGAAAAGTAATCGCTGCTCTCGGTAAGTAATTCGGATTCTACATTATAATATAGGACTACGGAGATCCGCGACAGCACGCCGTCGGATATTCAAAAAAGTTATCGAAAGGAGCGTCCGATCATTATGGCAATGAATCTCACAGAGGCACAGATAAATGCTATCGTAGCACGCGTCGTGTCCGAGTTCAAATCCCCCGCCGCACCCACAAATTCGGGTAAGCCGTGGGATTCCACACAGTATAAAGGACGCAAGCTCATCGGCGTTTACGAAACGATGGAGGAAGCCATCGAGGTCGCTAACGCAGGATACAGAGCCGTCCGTTCAATGTCCGTAGCAGACAGAGAAAAGATCATTACGGCAATCCGCCGCTACACCCGTGAGGAAGCACAGATCCTCGCAGAGATGGGCGTTGCCGAAACCAAAATGGGACGCGTCGACCACAAGTATGCAAAGCATCTTCTCGTGGCGGACAAGACCCCCGGTACAGAGGACATCGTTGAGGAAGCAAGAACAGGCGACAACGGCCTGACGCTCACCGAAATGGCTCCCTTCGGAGTCGTCGGAGCTATCACTCCCTCCACCAACCCCTCCGAGACCGTAATTTGTAACAGTATCGGTATGATCGCCGCAGGCAACGGAGTCGTTTTCAACCCCCACCCCGGCGCGATCGCTACCTCCAACTACGCAGTCGACCTCGTTAACCGCGCGGTCCACAGCGCAGGCGGCCCCGAGGTGCTGGTCGCAAGCGTAGTCAAGCCCACGCTCGACACCGCTAACGTAATGTACAAGCACCCCTCCATCAAGCTTCTCGTCTGCACGGGAGGCCCCGGAGTTGTAAAGGCAGTCCTTTCGTCGGGCAAGAAGGCTATCGGCGCGGGCGCGGGCAATCCCCCCGTTATCGTTGACGATACCGCCGACATCGATAAGGCGGCAAAGGACATCATCGACGGCTGTACATTCGACAACAACCTCCCCTGCATCGCAGAAAAGGAAGTTTTCGTATTCGACAACGTCGCTGACAGACTCATCGCAGGAATGCTCAAGAACGGCTGTATCAAGCTCACGAAGGCACAGGCAGACGAGCTTGCAAAGATCGTTCTCGTTGAAAAGACCGACAAGAATGGCAAAGTCAAGAAGATCGTCAACCGCGACTGCGTTGGCCGCGACTGCCGCGTGATCCTCGAGAAGATCGGCATCAAGGTCGGTCCCGAGATCCGTTGCGCTATCGCAGAGGTTCCCTTCGAGCACGATTTCATTCAGGAAGAGCTTATGATGCCTATCCTCGGAATCGTTCGCGTAAAGAACATCAACGAAGCAATAGACCTTGCCGTTAAGGCAGAGCACGGTAACCGCCACACCGCTCACATGCACTCGAAGAACATCGACAACCTCACCGCATTCGCTCGTGCGGTCGAGACCACGATCTTCGTAAAGAACGCTCCCTCCTATGCAGGCATCGGCTTTGGTGGCGAGGGACATACCACATTTACGATCGCAGGTCCTACGGGTGAGGGTATTACCTCGGCGCGCAGCTTCACGAGAAAGCGCCGCTGCGTAATGGTCGACAGCTTCAGAATTATCTAAAATCTACGAAAGGATACATAGAGATGGATATCACAGCTTCTCAGATCGAAAGCATCGTTCGTTCCGTGATCAACTCTATGGGCGCGGGCGCTGCCCCCAAGGCAAACGGTCCCCTTCCCAAGACTGCTCACGTTGCAATGCTTACCGGTGAAAAGAAAATAGAGCTTCAGGAAATTCCCCTTCCCGAGCTCGGCGATAACGATATTCTCGTAAAGGTCGAGGGCGCAGGAATCTGCGGAACCGACGTTCACGAGTGGAAGATGGATCCCTTCGGTCTCGTGCCCGTAATCCTCGGACACGAAGGAACCGGCGAGGTCGTCTACCTCGGCAAGAACGTAAAGTGCGACACCGCGGGAAAGTCGCTTAAGGTCGGCGACAAGATCGTAACCTCGGTCATCAGCTGCGGCGAATGCTACGCCTGCCGTATGGTGCCCGGAAGAACAAACCTCTGCGACAATCAGGGCGTTTTCGGTCTTATCGGTGACAAGAGAGGTCAGGCAGAAGGCAACCGCGCAAACGGTTGGTTCGCTGACTATATGGTTATTAAGGGAGGTAAGGGCGTTACCTATTTCCAGGTCAACGAGCTTAACCTCAAGCAGAGAATGATCCTTGAGCTTGCTTGCGTATGTGTACACGCACTCGAGCGCAGCCAGAGCACAGGACTTCTCAATTTCGGCTCCAAGGTTCTCGTTCAGGGCTGCGGCCCCGTTGGTCTGGTTATGATCACGGTTCTCCGCGCAGCAGGTATCAACCACATCATCGCGGTTGACGGAAACGAGGACAGACTTAAGGTAGCACAGAAGATGGGCGCTAAAACGACCATCTGCTTCAAGAGACCCGACGAGGACACTCTCGAAAAGAGAGTTGCAAAGGTCAAGGCCGTTGCAAACAACGTCGGTGCAGACTTCGCATTCCAGTGCACAGGCGCTCCCATCGCGGCAGCTGATATTTACAGCTACATCCGTCGCGGCGGCGGAATGTGCGAGATGGGCTTCTTCGTAAACAACGGCGAATACAAGGTAAATCCCCACTTCGCTATGTGTAACAAGGAGATCAACATCGTCGGTTCGTGGGACTACTCCGCAGAGGACTATCCCAAGACCGTGGCATTCCTCAAGCAGTGCCAGGAAATGAACATTCCGATCGAGGATCTTATCACTCACTCCTTCCCTCTCGACAAGATGAACGAGGCTATGGAAACAAACGTAGCGCAGAAGGGTATTAAGATCTGCTACATAAATGACTGATCAGGAGTCAGGGTATGGCACAGGCACTCGGAATGATTGAGGTCTACGGCTACACGACCTCGATAGTAGTAGCAGACTTGGTGGCAAAGACCGCCGACGTCAAGGTTGTAGCCATTGATAAGAATAAGCCCGCAAACGCAGAGGCGTGCGCGGTACCGCTGGTTATGGTCGTTAAATTCATGGGCAACGCGGGAGCAGTTCAGTCGGCTCTTGACGCGGGTGTCGAGGAAGCGAAGAACAGAGGACTTTATATAACCTCCAAGGTCATCGCAGGTCTTGACGATCAGGTACAGTGGTTCGCAGACCTCAACGCAACGGGCAAGGATAAGCTTCGCAATATGGAGCTTTCCGAATAAACAAGTTTTAAAAAAATAAGAACATAAAAAAGGAGATTTTTTATCATGAACGAAGCATTAGGAATGGTTGAGACCAGAGGTCTCGTAGCAGCAATCGAGGCAGCAGATGCTATGGTTAAGGCAGCTAACGTACAGCTCATCGGCTCCGAGAAGATCGGTAGCGGACTCGTATCCGTTATGGTTCGCGGCGACGTTGGCGCAGTAAAGGCAGCAGTTGAAGCAGGCGGCGCAGCAGCAAGCAGACTCGGTGAGGTTATCGCAACTCACGTTATCCCCAGACCTCACACCGACGTAAACAAGCTCCTCCCCACCCTTGGTTAATCAACCGAAAAGTAAAAGGTAAGAGTGAATAGTGAATAGGTGTTTTCCATTCACTATTCCTCTCCCCAAAAATTCTTCAGGAGACTAATTATGGAAAAAGCAATTGCACTGCTTGAAGTTCAAGCTATGGTTACGGCTATAGTCGGACTTGACGCAATGGTTAAGACGGCGGACGTTAAGCTCATCCACGTCGAAAAGCGCTTGGGCGGAAGACTTGTGACAGTTGTTGTTGAAGGTACCGTTTCGGCGGTAACTGCCGCACTTGAGGCGGGAGTTGAAGCCGCACAGGCAGTCGGAAACGTGATGTGCAAGGAAGTAATTGCACGTCCCCACCCCGACATCATAAAATTCATCAAGAGTGACAAGGGTGTTTAATCTTAAACCTCTTTCATTATAAGCGCTCGCAAGAGCAACACAAAATTTTAAAAAAATTTATCCAAAAAGGAGATTTTTATCATGAATGAAGCATTAGGAATGGTTGAGACCAGAGGTCTCGTAGCAGCAATCGAGGCAGCAGATGCTATGGTTAAGGCAGCTAACGTACAGCTTATCGGTTCCGAGAAGATCGGTAGCGGACTCGTATCCGTTATGGTTCGCGGCGACGTTGGCGCAGTAAAGGCAGCAGTTGAGGCAGGCGGCGCAGCAGCAGCTAACCTCGGCGAAGTTATCGCTACTCACGTTATCCCCAGACCTCACACCGACGTTAACAAGCTTCTCCCCACCCTTGGTTAATTCTTACCAAACAAGAATCTATCAAGCACTTAAAAAGGTGGCGTGACGCTTAAAGGCACGTCGTGCTCTCTGCCCATCAAAAATGGGCAGAGAGCCACCCCCAAAAACAATAATTTTCGTATAAAAGCGTTTAAACCTTGAATTTGACCGTTTTTATATGAAAATTATCGCAAAAAATCGAAAGGAACGTAAAAAATGAGCATTTCGAACAAGGATATTGAAAATATCGTCAAGAAGATAGTACTTGAAATGGCGGGGGAGACCGCCAAGGGCGGCAACGAGATCCCCGTAGGAATCTCCAACCGTCACATTCACCTGACCAAAGAGGATCTCGAGACCCTTTTCGGTGCGGGTTACGAGCTTACTCATCTTAAGGATCTTTCCCAGCCCGGTCAGTACGCCTGCAAGGAGACCTTGACCATCGTAGGTCCCTCCATGAGAGCTATCGAGGGCGTCAGAGTGCTTGGTCCTCTGCGTAAGGCAAGCCAGGTTGAGATTTCCGTAACCGATTCTTACGTTCTCAAGGTAAAGCCCCCCGTTCGCGAGTCGGGCAAGCTTGACGGAAGCGCACCTATCACGATCATCGGTCCTAAGGGTATCGTAAAACTCAATCAGGGCTGTATCATAGCAAACCGCCATATCCACATGAGTCCCGACGACGCGGCTCGCTTCGGAGTCAAGGACGGCGACTATATCGACGTTGACGCAATGAGTGGCACCAAGCGTACTCGCTGGTTCGACGTTCAGGTCAGAGTCCACCCCGATTTCCGCCTCGAAATGCACGTCGACACCGACGATGCAAACGCGGTCGGCTTCAAGAACGGATCTACCGTTACTCCCGTAAAGTAAGAGGTAAAGAAAGATGTTAAAAGGAAAAGTAATAGGCAATATCGTATCGACCAACAAGCTCGACAAGCTCGTAGGATACAAGTTCCTTGAAATTCAGGTTATTGAAAAGAACGAGCTGACCGATAAGTTCATCGTTGCAGTTGACCGCACGGTCAGCGCAGGTATCGGTGAGGAGGTCCTCGTAACCACGGGAAGCAGCGCGCGTGTAGCCGTTGGAGATGCAAATTCTCCCGTTGACGCAGTCGTTGTAGGAGTAGTCGATAAAAAACAGAGCTAACAGATTAGATACATAGAAACAGAGGAAGATTATGTCTTTAGATGAACTCAAAAAAATAATGCAAGACCACAGCATCGTCGGTGCGGGCGGCGCGGGATTCCCTTCCTACGCAAAGCTTGCCGAGGGCGCTGAGTTCTTGGTCATCAACTGCGCGGAATGCGAGCCCTTGATCTACACAGACTTCATGCTTATGCGTGAAAAAATGGACAAGATCGTTGGCGGCGCACAGATAATAATGGAAAACACGGGAATCAAGCACACCTATATCTCCATCAAGGAGCACAGAGGTCACATGCTCGGATACACCGACGGTCAGATTCTCGGTGAGGGTGTTTCTGTAAAACTTCTCCCCAACGTATACCCCATGGGTGACGAGATCAACCTTATCTACGAGACCACAGGTCGCGTAGTAAAACCGGGTTGCCTCCCCATCACCTCGGGCATCATCGTTTTCAACGGTGAGACCGTTTACAACGTATGGCGCGCGTACAATATGAACCGTCCCGTCGTATCCGACTGGTTCACGATCGGCGGCGATATCCCCAAGCGTTACGTCGTAAAAACCCCTATCGGCACTCGTCTCAAGGACGTTTTCGATATGCTGGGCGTAACCTTTAACACTGATACCCACGCTATCATCAACGGCGGACCCTCTATGGGTAGGATCGACGACCTTAACTCGATCGTAGTCAACAGAACCTCAAAAAGCTTCCTTATTCTTCCCAAGACTGCCCGTGCGGTCAAGAATAAGCAGGTACATATAGAAGATATGCTTCGCCGCGCGGCTTCGGCTTGCTGCGGATGCTCAAGATGCACCGAGATGTGTCCGAGACACACATTGGGTTACCCCATCGAGCCCCATAAGATGATCAGAGTTGCAAACGGAAACGCTGCCGCCGACCATCCCGAGCTCGTAACCACGGCATCGCTCTGCTGCTCTTGCGGAATCTGTGCCGAGGTCTGCTGTCAGGAGATCTCCCCCAAGGACGTTATCCTTAATCTCAAGGGCATTCTCGCAAAGAACAAGCTCAGATTTACCCCCACGGGTGAGGAATACAAGGTTTCGGAGGATCGCCCGAACCGCATGATCGCTTCTCACCGTTGGGAAGATATGCTGAACGTTCACAAATACGACGTCGTTCCCGAATTCGTATTCGAAAAGCTCAAGGTCAAGAGAGTTGAGGTCCCCATGGGCACTCACATCGGCGCAAAGGCTATTCCCTGTGTCAAGGTCGGAGATATGGTCGAGGAGGCACAGCGCATAGCTGACGCGGCTCCCGGCTTGTCTATCCCCCAGTTCGCATCGATCTCGGGTAAGGTTACCTACGTTGACGAAAACAAGGTCGTCATCGAGGCAGTTTAACGGTTTTATGGTAAGAAAGGATTACATAAATGTATCAGGCAATAGGTGTAATTGAACTTAAAAGTATAGCAAAGGGCATCGAGGCTACCGACGCCGCGCTCAAGAGTGCAGGCGTAAGAGTGGTCACCGCCCACGCGGCTTGTCCCGGAAAGTACGAGATCATTCTCACAGGTACTATCTCCGACGTAACAAGCGCAGTAGATCACGTAAAGAGCCGTTTTGACGAAAAGCTCGTCGACTCCTCTATCATGGGTCGCATCGATCCTCAGGTCATCACTGCCCTCTTTGGCACTGCTCCCACCGAAAAGAAAGGAAGTCTCGGTATTATCGAGACCTTCTCCGCCGCATCTATCATCAAAGCGGCTGATATCGCAGTTAAGACCGCAAAGGTCTCGATCTTCGAGCTCCGTACCTCTCGCGGTATGGGCGGTAAGGGTGTTTGCCTCGTAACAGGCGACGTCGGTGACGTTACCGCCGCAGTTGAGGCAGGTGCACAGCACGCAAAGGATCAGGGAGTATTCTTCGGAAGCTCCGTTATCGCCGCTCCCCACGCTGAACTCTGGGATCAGATGTAAGAGGCGCGAGGGGATGCGAGGGGATGCGTTCGAGAAACTTTTTTGAAAAAAAGTTTCTCGAGCTCTTCAAAAACTTCCCGAAGGATAGATTAAGTACGGACGGTTTGGGTTATAAAACGGTGTCGGTATTTTCATCGTCCTTCTGCTATCGTGTTGATAGAGAAATTAAGCTTGTAATTATCAGTTAATTTGCAGTTTACCCTATAAAATGACCTCAAAAAGCACCTTACAGGAAGTTTTTTGGAGGTTTGGAACCTTTTTCTCAAAAAAGGTTCCAAGAAAAAGGAGAACAAACTTATGAGTCAGATTAAATTTGTAATAGAAAAAAGCCCCCGAATACAGAAGCTTGTTGACCATCTTTATGCCAACATGCCCGAGATCGAGGCTGACAGAGCCGAGCTCATAACCGAGAGCTACAAGGAGACCGAGGGCATGCCGATCGTCAAGAGACGCTCGGCGGCATTCCGTCACATTATGGAGAACATTCCGATCGTGATCCGACCCGACGAGCTTATCGTAGGAAGCAACTCGATCGCTCCCCGCGGCTGTCAGACCTTCCCCGAGTACTCGTTCGAGTGGCTTGAAAAGGAATACGACACGGTCGCTACACGTGAGGCAGACCCGTTCTACATATCCCCCACCACAGTTGAAAGACTTAAGAGGGTCTACCCCTATTGGAAGGGCAAGACCGTAAGCGATCTCGCGGCTCAGTCGATGGACCCCGAGGTTCTTGACGTCTTCCTCAACCACGGCGTATTTACCGTCGGCAACTACTTCTACAACGGTATCGGTCACATCAACGTAGACTACGCAAAGGTTATTAACAAGGGTCTCGAGGGTGTTATCGAGGAGACAAAGGCGGCGCTCGCGAAGCTTTATATCGGAAACGGTGACTATCTGCGCCGCAAGAACTTCCTTGAATCTGTGATCGAGAGCTGTGAAGCGGTCATCACCTATGCAAAGCGCTATTCCGCACTTGCAATGCAGGAGGCGCAGAGCTGTAACGACAGCACCCGCAGAGCCGAGCTTATAAAGATCTCCGAGAACTGCGCTCGCGTTCCCGCAAAGCCCGCGCGCAACTTCTACGAGGCTTGTCAGGCGTTCTGGTTCATTCAGCAGCTTCTTCAGTGTGAGTCGAGTGGACACTCGGTCTCTCCCGGACGTTTCGACCAGTATATGTATCCTCTCTTCAAGCAGGATATCGACGCAGGCAGACTTACCTACGAGCAGGCGCAGGAATATCTCGATTGTATCTGGGTCAAGCTCAACGATCTTAACAAGGTCAGAGACGCGGCAAGTGCCGAGGGCTTTGCAGGCTACGGACTTTTCCAGAACCTCATCGTCGGCGGACAGAACGAGGACGGAGTAGACGTTACCAACGACCTCTCCTATATGTGCCTCGAGGCAACTATGCACGTCCGTCTGCCCCAGCCCTCTCTTTCGATCCGTGTATGGAACTGCTCCCCCCACGATCTGCTTATCAAGGCGGCAGCCGTCACCCGCGAGGGTCTCGGTGTTCCCGCATTCTATAACGACGAGGTCATCATTCCCTCCATTATGGCGAGAGGCCTCACGCTTCAGGACGCCCGCGACTACTGTATCATCGGTTGCGTTGAGCCCCAGAAGGGCGCAAGAACTGACGGCTGGCACGATGCGGCATTCTTCAATATGTGCCGTCCCCTCGAGCTTGTATTCTCGAACGGTTACGACAAGGGCGAGCTGATTGGTCTGCAGACGGGAGACGTCGAGAAAATGACCACCTTCAAGGAGTTCTTTGACGCTTACAAGGCGCAGGAGCTCCACATGATCGAAATGATGGTTCACGCCGACAATGCGGTCGACTACGCGCACAGCGTTCGTTGTCCTCTGCCCTTCCAGTCCTGTCTGTGCAACGACTGTATCGAGCGCGGCGTATCGCTTCAGGAAGGCGGCGCGCACTACAACTTCACAGGTCCTCAGGGCTTCGGTATCGCAAATATGACCGACGCGCTTCTCGCTATCAAGACCCTCGTCTTCGAGCAGAAGAAGGTGACCATGGCAGAGATGAAGCAGGCGCTTGCCGACAACTTCGGAAAGGGCATTATGCAAAAGAAGGCGATCGAGCTTACCACCGAGGTCGCAAAGCAGCTTGATGCTCAGGGAGTTGACGTAAACGAGGCGGCTATCAGAACTATCTACGACAGCATCAC
>JAZSGD010000098.1:0-4036 GCA_045532555.1 Eubacteriales bacterium
CGTTGCAAAGGGACACGACGCAAGCATTCAGGTGTGGTCCGAGACCTACGGCGCATATAAGGTGCACCTTGGTGTCGATATCGCCACCGATCTCGGTGCAAAGGTATATGCGTCTGAGGACGGAACGGTTGCGAAGGTCTGGAACGACGCTCTTATGGGCAGATGCGTTTCGATCGATCACGGCGACGGTATCTATACCTTCTATATGAACCTCAGCGCCGATGAGGTAGAGGGAATTAAAGAGGGCGCAAAGGTTACTGCGGGCACACAGATCGGATACGTCGGGGAGACCGCAATATCCGAGCTTGCCGACGAGCCTCATCTGCACGTCGAAATGACTATGAACGGAATTTCTGTTGACCCTGCCGAATATTTCAGTGATGAGGCACTTGCAACTCTTGCTGAAAACGATTCCTACGAAGCGGGCGTAAATGAAGAAGACACAATAGACTGAATTTCACCTGATCAAAAGAGGGTTGTCTCACACTGTGTGGGACAACCCTTTTGAGTATTATTCAATAACCTCAACCTTTTCGATAACAACGGGATCGTAGGGCACGTCGTCGTACCAGCCGCGGCTGAACGTTCTTACGCTTGCGATCTTGTCGACCACGTCAATGCCGTCGATTACCTTTCCGAATCCTGCGTACTGCGCGTCAAGATGAGGCGCATCCTTGTGCATGATAAAGAACTGTGAGGACGCGGAGTTGGGGTCGTTTGTTCTCGCCATGGAGAGAACACCGCGGGTGTGACGAAGATCGTTGGACATAAATCCGTTTGCGATAAATTCGCCCTTGATAGCAGCTGCTTTTTTCTGATTGAAGCTTTCGTCAAATCCGCCGCCCTGGATCATAAAACCGCTGATTACACGGTGGAAGATAAGCCCTTCAAAAAAGCCCTTGTTGACGAGAGAGAGAAAGTTCTCAACGGTGACGGGCGCCTTTTCGGGATAGAGCTCGGCAGTGATTTCGCCGTAATTTTTGATTGTAAATTTGATCTTTGGATTGCTCATTTTTGTTTCCTTTCGAGTGTTTATGTATTGTTTATTTATTCTTCATTCTGATCCTTCGCGTATGCCGCCGAGAAAAGCTCGCTTATGCGCTCATGCTTTCCTTGAAGATGAAGATAGCCGAAAAGTACCTCCATGCCCGTAGCGGAACGGTATTCCGACATCGTAGCGCTTTTGGGCACGTTGCCGCCCGACATGTTTCTTCCGCGCTTGTATACGGATGCCTCGTCGTCGGAAAGCATAGGAATTATTTTGTGCATGGCAGCCGCCTGCGCGGAAGCCTTGACAAATGAAAGGGAGGCGCGATTGAGATCTCCCGAGCCCGATATGCCTTGCTCTACGAGCAGCTCGCGCACCTTAAGCTCTATGACCGAGTCCCCGAGATATGCCAGCGCCTCGGTTGATATTTCCTTTAAATTCTTGCTCAAAACGCCACCTCTTTTCGACTTTAAAGCTTGCTTGATAAATAGATTTTATCACAATTTGTCCGATTTATCAAGGGCTTTAAGCAAATATGCCCCTAAAAACAGGAAAAAGTTTTGAAATTCAAGAAAAATTTGATTTTCCACTTGATTTTTTAGGCAAAAACTTATATAATAGTATCTATGGAAGAATTTATTTGATAAAATCAAAGAAAAAAGGAATTTAGACTATGAAAAGAACTCTTATCAGAGAAATTTACGCCGACAAGGAAGCGTTCGGCGGCAAAGAGATCACTGTAGGCGGCTGGGTCAGAAACCTCCGCGACAGTAAAGCATTCGGATTTATAGATCTTAACGACGGCTCTTATTTCAAGAGCGTCCAGGTCGTTTTTGAAAGAGATATAGTAAATAATTACGATGAGATCGCATCCCAGAACGTAGGGGCAGCACTTGTCGTTACGGGAATACTCACACTTACTCCCGAGGCAAAGCAGCCCTTTGAGCTTAAGGCGACCAAGGTTGAGATCGAGGGCACAAGCACCCCCGATTATCCCCTCCAGCCCAAGCGCCACTCGGTAGAGTTTTTGCGCGAGCAGGCGTACCTGCGCCCCAGAACCAATCTGTTCTCCGCAGTGTTCAGAGTGAGAAGCGAGGTCGCTTATGCTATCCACTCCTTCTTCAATCAGAGAGGATTCGTATACGTTCATACACCCATCATCACCTGCTCGGACGCAGAGGGCGCGGGCGAGATGTTCAGAGTTACCACTCTTGATATGGATAATCTGCCCAAGACCGAGGACGGTGCGGTAGATTTCTCGCAGGACTTCTTCGGAAAGAGTGCGAACCTCACCGTTTCGGGTCAGCTTGAGGGCGAGACCTACGCCATGGCGTTCGGCAACATCTATACCTTCGGCCCCACCTTCAGAGCAGAGAACTCCAACACCGCGCGTCACGCGGCAGAGTTCTGGATGATCGAGCCCGAGATCGCGTTTGCAGATCTTAACGACGATATGGAGCTAGCGTGGGATATGATCAAATACATCATCAATCACGTTATGGATAACTGCCAGGCAGAGCTTCAGTTCTTCAATAGCTTTGTAGACAAGGGACTCCTTGCTCGTCTTACCGCGCTCCGCGATGCAGACTATGCAAAGGTGACCTATACCGAGGCGATCGAGATCCTTGAAAAATCCAAGGCAGACTTCAAGTTCCCTGTATATTGGGGAGTTGACCTCCAGACCGAGCATGAAAGATACCTTACCGAGCAGGTATATAAGAAGCCTATTTTCTTAACCGACTATCCCAAGGAGATCAAGGCGTTCTATATGAGACTCAACGATGACGGCAAGACCGTAGCGGCAATGGATCTGCTTGTTCCCGGCGTCGGCGAGATCATCGGCGGCTCGCAGAGAGAGGAGAGACTTGACGTTCTCCTTTCCCGCATGGCAGAATGCGGACTTGACGAAAAGGACTATTGGTGGTACGTAAACCTCCGTAAGTACGGCGGCACCAAGCACGCAGGCTTCGGTCTCGGCTTTGAGAGAATCATAATGTACCTCACGGGCGTATCCAATATCCGCGACGTTCTTCCTTATCCGAGAACGGTCGGCAACGCAGAATATTAATAAAAGATATCGGGGAGGAGCCCTGTCGGCTTCTCCCCATTGTTTTATAACCGAAAGGACAACGAAATGCTTTACGAACCTCATGCTCCCAAAAAGGAGATATCACTGAAAATAAAAACGCTCGTCATCGACGAAGCTGACCCTGCTAACCTTGCAAACGATCTTGAAAAGCTTTTGGCACGCGCCATAGAGGAGGGAGAGCTCTCCGAGAAGGAGCTCGACCGAATGCTTGAATTTGACGAAGCAGACGAGATCGAGCTTTGCACCGAAGCCATGATCGAAACCAACGCAAACGGACAGATAGAGATATCATACCGCGAGAACGAGGACGATCCCCAGATGTCAACGGTCTCGAAGATCATATTCCACCCCGACCATAAGGAGCTTTTAGCGATGTCAAAGCAGGGTGCGATAAGCACCGTCTTGTCGTTCGAGGAAGGGAAGATGCACGTCTGCGCTTACGACACACCGTTTATGCCGTTCAAGGTGTACGTCAATACGAATAAGCTTGATAATAGATTGCTGGAAAACGGCAGACTCAAGCTTGATTATATCCTCAACCTCAACGACACCGCACCTCAGCACTTTATCATCACAGTCAGCGCAAAAGAGATGAACGAGGATCCCTTGAAGGATTTTCTTGCATAAAAAGTGCTGATAGAACCGCGCCACGCATATATTATAAATAAAAACGCGAAAATTTTTGCAATTTTTCGACAAAACTCTTGCAAATTGTATTCAAGTGTGCTATAATAATCCCATTAAAACAAGAGCGAATTTGTAAAACGGTGAAATTTTGTTTTTAAAAAGCTGCAAAATTTCACAAATCCGCCCAATTCACATACGAAAGGAACACACATCATGTCCAATTATGTTCAGAACGTTCTTGCGGATCTTATCGCAAAGAACCCCGGTGAGCCCGAATTCCATCAGGCAGCAACAGAAATACTCGAATCCCTCGAGGTCATCTTCGATAAGCA
>JAZSGD010000133.1:0-6543 GCA_045532555.1 Eubacteriales bacterium
CGAGCGATTTTCAGGGTGACGTTTTTAAGCGACAGTCCCTGCATTCTCGCGCAAAGATTGGTGTCGGCAACGATAGGCACGAGTGATGGGCGAAGTGCGGTGACGGTGTGTCCCGCCTCTTTTGCGAATCTGTATCCATCTCCGTCCGAGCCTGTTCCACTATATGATCTGCCGCCCGTGCAAACAATAACGCTGTCGCACTGATAGCTCTTGGCATTGGCCTTTACTCCGACGACCTTGCCCTCCTCGATCTCTACCGAGGTAACTTTATCGTGCACGACCGTAACGTCACAATCGCGGCATCTGTCGGCAAGCGCGTTGACTATGTCTGCCGCCTTATCCGACACGGGAAAAACTCTGCGTCCTCTCTCGGTCTTAAGCGGCACTCCGCAGCCCTCGAAAAAGTCCATAGTATCCGCGGTTGAAAAACGGTTGAGCGCCGTATACAGAAAGCGAGGATTGGTGGGAACGTTGGTGAGAAACTCGTTGGTAGCGCAATCGTTAGTTACGTTACAGCGACCTTTTCCCGTTATACGAAGCTTGCGTCCAAGGCGGTCATTCTTCTCGAACAAAAGCACCTCTGCTCCGCTATACGCGGCGTGAATCGCCGCCATCATTCCTGCAGCTCCGCCTCCGACGACGGCTACGGTTTTATTGGTATTCAACTCTTTTGACATATTACTTATCGGTATTATTATAGACGTTGTATTCATCCCACACCGTTTCAAGACGGCGAAGTCGTTCCGAGAATTCTTCGCTGCGCTCTCGTGTAACTGCCACTATAAGTGCGTTGATAACCGACATCGGCGCTACGAGAGAGTCGGCAAAGGATGCCATATCGCTCTGTGCAACAAGAAGCTGATCCGCATGGGCAGCTAAAGGAGAGTTCTCACTATCGGTAAGCGCAATAACGTCAGCACCTGCTCGCTTAGCAAACTCGACTCCCTTAATTATGCTCTGCGAATAGCGGGGAAAGCTGATAGCGAAAAGCGCGTCACCCTCTCCGATATTCATCATCTGCTCAAACGTCTCGCTTCCCGAGGTGGTCTGTATGAAACGTACGTTATCGGAAAGCATACGCAGGCTGTAATTAAACAATCCTGCGAGATATGAGGAGGCGCGCATACCGATAATATAAAGAGTCCTGGCGTCGTTTATGTTCTTTACTGCGGCATTGAAGGCGCTCTTGTCGATTCCCTCCAACGTTCTTTTTATTTTTTCTATATCCGAGCAAAGCACGGTATCAAGCACGTCGCCCTCGCCTATAAGACTATTCGTAACCTCTATTCTCTGCACCGCGGTCAAACGCGACCGAATAAGAGAGCGCAACGAGCGCTGAAATTCGGGATATCCGTCAAAACCAAGCTCCATAACGAAGCGCACGACGGTAGACTCCGAAACTCCAACCTCACGTCCAAGCTTTGCGGCGGTCATATAAGCTGCCTTGTCATAATGCTCGGCAATATACGAGGCTATCTGTCGCTGGCCTTTGGAAAATCTGCTTTTATTTGCTTCAATCAGCTTTAAAATGTCGTTTTTCAATCTTTTTTCCGTACCTTTCGGGGTTATTTTGGGGCACAACAGTACATTTTATAATTATATACCTTTTTGATGTGATTGTCAATCGCAAAAATGTTTTTTATGATACTTTTTTAGGGCTTTTTGGCAAACTGCACAGAAATAGCAAGTGTTTTTCTACGTATGGAGCAGTAACAATATTTTCGCATTCTATTTACAAGCTGTTAAAAATGTGGTACAATGTTTTTGTGTGGGGTTTGTCGAATTTTGTTTTTTCAACGGGGTCCGCACAAAAAATAATTTCATAAATGGAGGATTCTTTATGAAACTCATCTACGGTGTCAAGGACAAGCCGAAGTTTTCTCAGGTAATCGTCTTTGCTATCCAGCAGCTCCTTGCAATTATGGCTGCTACTCTCGTCGTTCCTGTTATCATAACAAGCAACACGGGATATGAAATGAGCTCGGTTGCGGCTCTCTTCGGTGCCGGCGTCGGTACTATCGTCTACCTTCTCTTCACAAAATTTAAGAGCCCCGTGTTCCTCGGCTCGTCCTTTGCGTTCATCGGTTCTATGACTGCTGCATTCGCGGGCGGTGTTTCGATGGCTCTGGGTTATCTCGGACTTATCATCGGTGCTGTTCTCGCGGGTCTCGTTTACGTGATCATCGCGCTTGTAGTTAAGTTTGCAGGCGTTAAGTGGATCAATAAGTTGATGCCTGCCGCAGTTATCGGCCCTACGGTTACTATTATAGGTCTTTCTCTCGCCGGCAACGCAATCGGTGATCTTCAGAAGGCCCCTGCGGGCGGAAACAGTAAGATAGCGATCATATGCGGTCTTGTTACCCTCGCCGTTACCATCATCTGCTCGGTTTACGGCAAAAAAATGATTCGCCTCATCCCCTTCATTATGGGAATCCTTTCGGGATACGCCGTTGCTGCGATCTTTACCGTTATCGGAATCGTTGCGGGCGTTGATGCACTTAAGGTTATCGATTTCAGCGCGTTCAAGGCACTCGTTGACGGAGGAGTAGGACTCCACACCTTCATCACCGTTCCCGACTTTACGTTCGTAACCGCATTCAAGGGCTTTGATGAGCTCACCGGTTCTTACATCCTTACCCTTTTTGCAGCATACGTTCCCGTTGCATTCGTTGTATTCGCAGAGCATCTTGCTGACCACAAGAACATTTCTTCTATCATTGAAACCGACCTTCTCGAAGAGCCCGGTCTTCACAGAACCCTTCTCGGTGACGGTGTAGGATCTATGGCAGGCGCTATCTTTGGAGGATGCCCCAATACCACCTACGGTGAGTCCGTTGGTTGTGTTGCTATTACCGGAAATGCTTCGGTCGTTACCATTCTCACCGCAGCAGTAGGAGCTATTGCAATATCCTTCCTTGCTCCCTTCGTTGCATTCGTTAACACCATTCCCTCTTGCGTAATGGGCGGCGTTTGTATGGCTCTGTATGGATTTATCGCAGTATCCGGACTTAAGATGATAAAGAACGTTGATCTTGAGCACAACGCAAACCTTTTCACCGTTTCGGTAATTCTTATTGCCGGTATCGGCGGTCTTTCCCTTACCTTCGGCAAGGTTACCATTACCAGCATTGCTTGCGCTCTTATACTCGGTATTCTTGTTAACCTTATGGTCAACAAGTCCAGAAAACAGGACTAATTGATAAAACCAAATAAACAAAAAAGGTTGTCGCAAATGCGACAACCTTTTTTGCGTTTATTATTTTATATGCTTATCAAGCTTGAGCTGCTTCATAAGATTGTTCACTGTCCTGACGCTTTCTATATCCATCGAACTGTTTATTCTCAGCTCCTGCATCGACCGTTTTGCGCCACCGTCTCTCGCGACGTCGATCCATCTGCGGACCTGATATATAGGCATCTGGACACGGCCGCGAAGCTTGGGATATCTTTGCTTGAGAACGTCGTAGGGCGCGAAAATACGCGACATTGCGTATCCGCCCTTTCCGCCCCTTGCCTCCTGCCTTGCAGCAATATGAGCCTCCTTTGTGCCGTAAGCCCCTCCCTGTAGGATGAATTTCTGCATCTCGTCGGTCAGAACGATGTGCTCTGCTCCTTCAAACCAGCACTCGCAAAGCTTACATACGGACGAATAGAACTTGCCGATCTCGCTTTCCTCACACAGTTGCTTTAAGACAGTCTCATCGTATTCGAGCATGTTTTTGAGTAGATAAATATCGGTCAGGGGACGTACTCCGCAACCACCGTCTACAAAATGATACGCCGCATGCGCTATCAGATGATAAAGCAAAAATTCATTCGTTACAATAAGTCCTTCCAAATCCTCATCTGTTTTTTTCGCATAATCCCAGACTCTCGAGAGAACTACATCAAATGCGGGAATGTTTTCTTTAATATTAAAATGCAATTCAAGGTGAATGCCGCTTTCGGAAAACAGATCTACGTCGTGAAAATTCTTGTTTTTGTCGACCGTGTATCCGAGCTTTTCGGTCAGAGCCGTAATAGCGGTGTCTAGATCCTCCTCTTTGACAAGAACGTCAAGGTCACAGCTCGTACGCATCCAGGGTTCAGGGTAGAAGTCTCGAATGACCGCACCCTTGAGCAAAATATACGGTATTTTTTGTTCGTCGAAGATCTTGCAAATTCTGTCGATTTCGTATTTGAAGTTTTCGTAGCGAAAAACCGCCAGATACTGTTCTTTTTCAAATTTTTCGGCTATCTCGGGAGCGTTTTCAAGTAGTCCTGCTTTTGCCAAAGATATGCCGACAATATGTGCCATATCATGCTTTTTCGAAAGCTTATAAACCTCGACGAGCTCTTGTTTCGTAAGTGTTTGATCGATTGTAAGCTCACGATCGAAAAGGACGTTGCCCAGACACGAGATCATCAGATCAAATATTCTATTGCTCATAATCCGAGCCTCCCTTCATTTGTTTGATCAGAACTTTCTCCAGACCATCTTGTTTACCACGCCCGTATAGGACTGAATGATTTTCACCACCTTGGTGGAAACGATCTCGTCGGTGTATGTGGGCACGGGGATGCCGTGATCGCCCCGCGCGGTCATTTCAACCGCGGTATCTACCGCCTGCAAAAGTGAGTTTTCGTCGATACCCGCAAGGATGAAGCAAGCCTTGTCAAGCGCCTCGGGGCGCTCGGTCGAGGTTCTTATGCAGACCGCAGGAAAGGGCTCACCAACACTTGTAAAGAACGAGCTTTCCTCGGGGAGAGTGCCGCTGTCGGAAACGACTGCAAATGCGTTCATCTGCAGACAGTTGTAGTCGTGGAAGCCGAGAGGCTCGTGGCAGATAACTCGTTTGTCGAGCTCAAATTCGCTTGTCTCAAGTCTCTTTTTGCTTCTCGGGTGGCAGGAATAAAGCACGGGCATGTCGTACTTCTCTGCCATCTTATTTATCGCGGTGAAGAGCGACAAAAAGTTCTTTTCGGTGTCGATATTCTCTTCTCTGTGTGCCGAGAGAAGAATGTATTTTTTCTTTTCAAGTCCGAGGCGCGCGTGGATATCGCTTGCTCTGATCTCGTCAAGATTTGCGCGCAAGACCTCTGACATGGGCGAGCCCGTGACGTAGGTTCTTTCCTTTGGAAGACCGCACTCGTGCAGATATGTTCTCGCCTGCTCGGAATATGCAAGATTTACGTCCGAGATTATGTCTACGATGCGGCGGTTTGTCTCCTCGGGCAGACACTCGTCCTTGCATCTGTTTCCAGCTTCCATGTGGAAGATCGGAATGTGAAGTCTCTTTGCGGCGATTGCAGAGAGGCAGGAGTTTGTATCGCCGAGAACAAGCAGTGCGTCGGGTTTGATCGCATTCATCAGCTTATAAGAGCAGTTGATTATATTGCCAACTGTTTCGCCAAGATCGTCGCCAACCGCATCCATATATACCTCGGGCGCCTCAAGCTTTAGATCCTTGAAGAATACACCGTTGAGGTTATAGTCGTAATTCTGACCCGTATGCGCGAGGATACAGTCAAAATATTTGCGGCACTTGTTTATCACCGCCGCAAGACGTATGATCTCGGGACGGGTGCCGACGATGATAAGCAGCTTCAGCTTGCCGTTGTTTTGGAATTTTACGTCGCTGTAATCAAGTTTTATATTCATTCTACCACCTCAAAAAACGTATCCGGTCTTGTCGGGTCGAACTGCTCGTTTGCCCACATGAGCGTAACGAGATCCTCAGAGTCCGACAGATTTATTATATTATGGGTATAGCCCGGGAGCATGTGCACCGCCTCGATCTTCTCGCCCGAGACCTCGAAATTGAGGACTTCGTCCGAGCCGATCTTACGCATTTGTATCAGTCCACGTCCGCTGACCACGATGAAGAATTCCCACTTTGTGTTATGCCAATGCTGACCCTTCGTGATACCCGGCTTCGAGATATTTACTGAGAACTGACCGCATTTGTCGGTCTTTAAAAGTTCAGTAAAGCTTCCGCGCGCGTCGACGTTCATCTTTAACGGAAAAGAGACCTTTTCACGCGGCAGATACGACAGATACGTGCTGTAAAGCTTCTTTGCGAAGCTATTATTGGGGATCTCGGGCATAATCAGAGTCTGCGACTGAGCCTTGAAGCTCTCAAGCAACGTGATTATCTCGCCAAGCGTGACCTTATGCGTTGTGGGAACGGCGCAAAAGCTTCCCTTGTCGCAAAGAACCGTGTCGATGCCATCAAACTCGCAGCGGTGCTCTTTTCCCCCAAGCGCAGCGATCATTTCGTCAACGAGATCGTCGATATAGAGCAATTCAAGCTGAACGGCAGGATCATTGACGGTTATCGGCAGATCATTGGCGATGTTGTGGCAGAAGGTTGCCACGGCACTGTTATAATTCGGTCTGCACCACTTGCCGAAAAGGTTTGGAAAGCGGTAAACAAGCACCTTTGCGCCCGTTTCGGCGGCATACGAGAAGAACAAGTCTTCTCCCGCCCTTTTGCTTCTGCCGTAGTCACTGTCGTAGCGACCGATAAGGGTCGCCTGAATAGACGACGAAAGCATCACGGA
>JAZSGD010000092.1:0-4420 GCA_045532555.1 Eubacteriales bacterium
CACGGGCTTTGTGATTTAAATGTATTGCATAGATTATTCGTTTTCAAGCAACGAAAGATAGAACTCGGCAACGTCGGTGCGCTTCTGCTCGGTGTATGCGATCGCCTCGCGCGGATGACGGTTGAGCAGACCCGTAAACATATACTGAATATCATAGCCCCAAACGACCCCATTTTCGCGAAGCTCGGGCGTATATTTTTCCATAAATTGAAGCAGGGGATAGAGATTATACTTCGGATTTTTTAGAAAACCGAGCAAAAGCTCGATCTGGCAGTTGCCTGCACCGCGGCCCATACCCTGAACCGACGCGTCAAGGAACGAGGTTCCGTAGGACAGAGTCTCGATGGTGTTCGCAAACGCGAGATTTTGATTGTTGTGAGCGTGGAAGCCGATCAATTTGTTCGTTCCCTCGACTATTTTCATATATTTCTGTGTGTAGTCCGCGGTGTTCTCTGGATAGAGCGAGCCGTAGCTGTCAACGAGATATATGACGTCAACGCTTGTTTTAACCAGCATTTCAAGAGCCTGCTCGATCTGATTAACGCTTGCCTGCGAGATCGCCATAATATTGCAGGTGGTCTCGTATCCAAGCGAGTGAAAATGCTCTATCATTTCGATCGCTGCAGGGATCTGATGAATATAGCACGCCACACGCACCATATCTATCACGCTTTCGCTCTTGGGCAAAAAGTCGGTCTTGAAATCGCAGCGGCCAACGTCCGCCATGACCGCGATCTTCATATCGGTGTTGTTTGTTCCGACGATCGCGCGAATGTCCTCCTCGTTGCAGAACTTCCACTTTCCGAAGTCGCTCTCGTTAAAGACCTTCTTGCTTGCCTTGTATCCGAATTCCATATAATCTATACCGGCTCTGACGTTCGTCTTGTAAAGTCTGGAGACGAACTCGTCCGAAAATTCAAAATTATTGCAAAGACCGCCGTCGCGGAGTGTGACGTCAAGAACCTTGATGTCATCTCTGACGGACAACAAATTACCTTTTCTTGCTCCCATATCTTTTCTCCTTGTTTTCCTCGAGAATAAAATAATCATTATGATTTTACCACACTTTTGCTTGCTTGTCAATGCTTTTGAGAACTTTTATGCCTTTGTTGACAGTCTCCAACATTTTCCATTTTTTGTAAATAATTTGCTTTTTTTGAGAAAAACCCTTGCAAAAACCGCAATTATGAATTATAATTAATTCGTACGTTTAATATTTACTTAATTAATTCAACGGTGGAAAACACACGGAGAAGCGGTATGGCTAAGAAGAATAACAAGAAGAAAAAATGGATAAAGCCTCGTCATAGAGTGGTCAGAGAGATCTTGAACCTTGTATTGAGGCCTTATTCCTATTTCAAATACGGAATCAGGGCGCAAAGATTCAAGGAACAGCAAAAGCGCCCTTATCTCGTTTTATATAATCACCAGACCGCATTCGACCAGTTCTTCGTCGGAATGTCATTTCGCGGCGCGGTCTACTATCTCGCTACCGAGGACATTTTCTCAAAGGGCTTTGTTTCTTCAATTATCCGCTACCTTGTCGCACCGATACCGATCAAAAAGCAGACCACTGATATCAAGGCAATACTGAATTGCATCAAGGTCGCCAAAGAGGGAGGAACTATCGCGATCGCGCCCGAGGGTAACCGTACGTATAGCGGCAAGACCGAATACATGAGCCCGTCGATCGCTCCGCTTGCAAGAAAGCTCGGAATGCCGATCGCCCTGTATCGTATCGAGGGCGGCTACGGAGTTCACCCGAGATGGAGCGACGTTGTCCGAAAGGGAAGAATGAAGGGATATGTTTCCAAGGTCATTTATCCCGAGGAATATGCCAATATGACCGACGACGAGCTGTTCTTGGCAATAAAGAACGAGCTGTACGTCAACGAAGCTGTCGCAGACGCAAATTTCAAGCATAAAAAGAGCGCTGAATATCTCGAGCGAGCTATATATTACTGTCATTATTGCGGTCTTTCAACCTTTGAGAGCCGCCGTGATATAATAGAATGTAAAAAATGCGGCAGAAAGGTCAATTATCTGCCAACTAAAGAGCTCAAGGGTGTCGGTTTTGACTTCCCATATCACTTCGTTGCCGATTGGTACGATGCGCAAAGCGAATTTGCTGGGCGGCTCGACGTGCTGAAATATACCGACGCTCCAATGTGGAGCGACAGAGCTGCTATTCGCGAGGTCATACCGTACAAGAAAAAAGAACTGCTTTGCAAAGATGCAGAGATGTCGCTATACGGAAACAAAATCGAGATCATTTCAGATAGCCTGAACCTTGATCTTCCCTTTGACGAGCTGCAGGCAGTCGCAGTCCTTGGAAAAAACAAGCTGAATATCTACCATAAGGACAAGATATATCAGGTCAAGGGCGACAAGCGCTTCAATGCCCTCAAATACGTACACATTTATCACAGATATAAAAATATTATAAAAGGAGAAACAGATGGAAAACTTCAATTTTTGGGACTCTAACGTCTGGGGCTTCATACTTCTTTTCGCAGTGCTGCTCGGCAGCTTGCTTGTCGGAAACATACTTAAAAAGAGTATTCCTTTTTTGCAGAAATCACTCATACCGACCTCTGTTGTCGGCGGCGCAATATTGCTTGTCGTTTCGTGGATATATAAGGCAATAACGGGTGTCGTTATGTTCGACACCGCCGCGTTTGGTGGAAACGGCACCGCAAACCTCGAGATCATTACCTATCATACTCTCGCACTCGGCTTTATCGCGTCCGCATTCAAAAGCGGAAACGGAAAGATGACAAAAAAGAGAACGGGTGAGATATTCAACACGGGTGTCACCACAGTTGCTACTTATCTTTTGCAGGCAAGCGTTGGACTTGTTATAACGATAATCGGTGCTTTAGTCATCGACGGCTTTTTCTCGGGCGGTGGTATTTTGCTGGCATTCGGATTTGGTCAGGGCACGGGACAAGCGCTCAACTACGGCGGAATATACGAGGCAGATTACGGTTTTATCGGCGGTAGATCCTTTGGTCTTACCGTAGCGGCGATTGGATTCCTTGTCGCCAGCGTAGGCGGTGTTATCCATCTGAATATTCAGAAGCGCCGCGGCAAGCTCGTGCTCTCCAAGAGAACCGACGGCAGCGCAACAGAAAAGGTCGAGACCATAGGCGAGATACCGATGCAGGAAAGCGTCGATAAGCTTACCGTGCAGATCGCGCTCATCGTGGTCGCGTACGCGGCGGCATATCTTTTGATGTATGGACTTGGTAAGCTCTTGCCGGGAATGAGAGCAGTCGTATACGGCTTCAACTTCCTGCTCGGCGTGCTTACAGCGACCGTGATAAAGACCGTTATGAACTTTTTGCGTTCCAAGCACCTTATCAGAAAGAAATACGTCAACAATTTCCTTATGACCCGTACAAGCAACTTCTTTTTCGATCTTATGATCGTTGCGGGAGTTGCGGCGATCCGTCTCGATTCTCTCCAGAATTATTGGGGCATTCTCGTCATTCTTTGCGTCGCGGGAACGATCGTTACCTATATATATAACCGCATCGTTGCCAAGGTTTTGTTCCCCGAATACGTCGAGGAGCAGTTTATGGCAATGTACGGAATGCTTACGGGAACGGCAAGTACGGGAATAATTCTGCTCCGCGAGATAGACAAGGATTTCAAAACTCCCGTTGCAGATAACCTTGTGTATCAGAATTTCCCCGCGATCGTTTTCGGTCTGCCGCTGATGTTTTTGGCGATCCTCGCCGCAACGGAATCGCTGCTCACACTCGGCATACTCGTCGCGTTCTTCATAGTTTTAAATGTCATTTTGTTCAGAAGCAAAATATTTAAAAAATCGTCAAAGAAAAAAGACGACGAATAAACGGCAAATTTTTGAAAAACAGCATTCTGTATAAAACCGCAGAAAAAGACAAAAATAATATCAGCCCGCTTTTTTCGGGCAAAGTGTGGATCACCAACTAATATTATTTTGAGGTTTTTTGTTATGTTAATGGACAGAATTGCTCTTATCTTAACGGTGATCGGAGCTCTTAACTGGGGAAGCATAGGAATTTTCAATTTTGACATTGTTGCGTGGATATGCGGCGGTCCTATGTCTGTTGTCAGTAGGATCATTTATACGATAGTTGCTCTTGCGGGAATCTGGTGCATCTCTCTTATTTTCCGTGCAAGAGAAAGATTTGAAGCAATAGACGAATAAAACTTTTTGCCTTATAAATACTTTATAAAACAAAAAATTACGATCGGCGATCTTCGCCGAGCGTTTGTTTTACCCATCTTCAACTTTTGATTTATCGGGGACGCCGTTCCTCCGGCGGCGAGCTTTTTGCAAAAAGCTCCGCAAAAATCTTTAAACAAATGATTTTTGAGAATAATATATTCCTTCGGACCGTTGTGAGCACGTAAGGGCGGAGCAAGGTCC
>JAZSGD010000135.1:0-1534 GCA_045532555.1 Eubacteriales bacterium
CACTCAGGTCAGCGACGTCGAGGACGAAACCAACGGAATGCTCACGTACGACCGTCAGCACCTCAAGGTCGATCCGACAAGAATGAAAGCTCTTTCAAGTCGGATCGTAGCCATGTCGTTCTGTGAGCCAAGGAGTTGTTCCTGAGTATTGTCTTCCTAAGACCGCTTGGCCTCCGACTTCACTCAGGTCAGCGACGTCGAGGACGAAACCAACGGAATGCTCACGTACGACCGCCAACACCTCAAGATCGATCCCGAAAGAATGAAAGCTCTTTCAGACAAGCTTTTCTCTGCCTTCAACTCACAACTTGAGAAATAAAACTCCCTCCAAAAGCCCCGAAAACTCGGGGCTTTTTTCAACCGTAAGTTGTCGTAATATAAAATTATATAAATTATATTGACTTTTATCGAAAAGTGTGTTAGAATCGAGTTTAATAGCTTTGTTTTTGAGAAACACAGATAGGAGGGATTATTTTGATATTCGGAAAGCACATAAACCGATATTATCTCAAATATTTACCGATGCTGCTACTCGGCGCGTTGGCGCTGGTCCTCGTGGACTATATGCAGCTGGTGATCCCGGAGCTTTACGGAGCAGTCATCGAAGGAATCGAAGACGGCTACGTAATCGATTCTTCAACTAACATCAAGTATATCTTCAATTTGAATTACGTTTTGGATCATATTTGCAGACCTATGCTCTTCGTCATACTCTCGCTCGTTTTCGGCAGATTTTTATGGCGAGTCTGCTTCTTCGGCGCAGGCATCAAGCTTGAAACAGATCTCAGAGACAGAATGTTCGATCGCTGCAAGGATCTGTCCCAGCAGTATTATCAGGTCAATAAGGTGGGCAATATGATGTCCTTCTTTACCAACGACCTCGACACCGTGCAGGAGTGCTTCGGTTGGGGAATAATGATGTTCTTCGACGCCTTGGTGCTCGGAGTTCTCGCGATAATAAAAATGCTGCGCATGAACCGTCTGCTTGCCCTGCTTTGTATGATCCCTATGGTTTTGCTACTCGTCTGCTCGCTTATCGTCGGCAGATATATGAGTAAGAAGTGGGAAAAGAGACAGGAGGCGTTCTCAATGCTCTCTGACTTCTCACAGGAGACCTTCGCGGGTATAGCGGTCATCAAGGCCTTCGTCAAAGAGGCACATGAGCTGCTTGAGTTCAAGAAGCTCAGCAAGACCAACGAGGACAGGAACGTAGAATACACAAAGCTCTCCGTACTTCTCCACGTGGCGCTCACTCTGCTTATTGAATCCGTAGTCTGCGTCATCCTCGGTTACGGCGGATATCTGGTATATACCGAGACCTTTAAGGCGGCACAGCTCGTCGAATTCATCGGTTATTTCAATGCGATAATTTGGCCCATTATGGCAGTTTCCGAGCTTATCGGTATGCACGCGCAGGGTAAAGCATCGCTCAACCGTATCGGTGAGCTGCTTGATTCCACCCCCGACGTATTTGATAAGCCCGACGTAGAGGACATGTCCGAGATTCGCGGCGACATCGATTTCAAAGATCTCA
>JAZSGD010000294.1:0-2687 GCA_045532555.1 Eubacteriales bacterium
CGAAAGACCGCCAACGTGACTTGAAGCCATAACGCCGCCCTTCTTGACCGCATCGTTAAGCATCGCAAGCGTAGCAGTCGTGCCGTGAGCACCGCAGGACTCTAGTCCCATATTTTCAAGTATGTGCGCAACCGAATCTCCGACTGCAGGAGTGGGTGCTAACGAAAGGTCTACTATTCCAAAGGGTACGTTCAGCGCCTTTGCCGCCTCGCCCGCAACGAGCTGACCGACACGTGTGATCTTGAACGCTGTCTTCTTAATAATATCAGCAAGCTCACTGAGATCGCAGTCGCCTGCGCGTGCAATAGCCGAGCTTACGACACCGGGACCCGAAACACCGACGTTTATAACGTTCTCGGGCTCTCCGATTCCGTGGAATGCACCAGCCATAAAGGGATTGTCCTCGGGTACGTTAGCAAATACAACAAGCTTTGCGCAACCGATAGAATCGCGGTCCTTGGTCAGAAAAGCCGCCCTTTTGACAGTACTTCCCATCAGCTTGATAGCGTCCATATTGATGCCCGCCTTGGTGGAAGCAACGTTCACCGACGAGCAAACGAAATCGGTCTCGGCAAGCGCTTCGGGAATGATCGATATCATATTCTCGGCGCCCTTAGTCATACCCTTTTGAACAAGAGCAGAAAATCCGCCGATAAAGTTGATACCAAGCGTCTTTGCCGCCCTGTCAAGCGTCTTCGCGATTTTAAAATATCCCTCGGGAGAGCACGCTCCGCCGATCAGCGAGATCGGAGTGACCGAAACACGCTTGTTGACGATCGGAATACCGTATTTTTTCTCAATATCCTGACCCGTTGCAACGAGATTTTCAGCGCTTTTGGTTATCTTGTCGTATATTTTTTCGCAAAGTCTGTCCTCATCCTCGCTCACGCAGTCGTAAAGCGAAATACCCATCGTGATGGTTCGGATGTCGAGATTTTCCTCGCGGATCATATTTATAGTTTCGAGAATATCTTTAACGTTAACCATAATTTCTCCGATCAGACGTGATGCATACTATTGAAAATATCCTCGTGCATAACGTGAACGGCGAGACCCTTCTCGCTTCCGGTATTCGAGAGAATATCTACGAATTCAGAAAAAGGAATAGAAAGCTTGTCTATATCGGCAAGCATTATCATAGCAAAGTATTCAGAAAGAACGCTCTGGGAAATATCAACGATATTAGCGTCGTATTTTGCACACTCGGAAGCAAGCTTTGCGATGATTCCGACCGAGTCTTTTCCCGTAACCGTTATAACTGCTTTCATTACGTAACCTCCATAAGAATACTACTCTACTGTAATTATACTACACAATTATGAATATTTCAACAAAAAATTATATCTAATTAAATATTTTTACCCGTATTTTTTAAATTTGATTGAAAAAAATCCGAAATTATGCTATACTGAAGGGGATAAATGTCCTTGGAGGATAATATGTTTGAAAATTCATACGAATATATAATCAAAAAGAAAGCAGAGGGCGAGCTCTTATTAAAACGAATCTCCGCGGTCGTCGGTTACGTAGTTTTCTTTCTCGTATTGACAGCCTCCGTGCTGGCACTCCTGCCATCCCTGCTCATTCCCGCGCTGCTCCTGATATCCTGCTTGACCGCGCTCCTCATATTCATCACGTGGAGGTTTCTTTGCATTGAATATGAGATACTTATCGCGAACGGCGATATTGTTATAACGAGACTTTACGGCAAAGGCTCACGAAAAATGATCTTCTCCTCCTCCATCTCCTCGCTCTCCGAAATAGGAGAATACGACGACAAGGCTTATGATGAGATCAGCAAGATGTCCTTGCAGAAAAACCACATCTGCCTCTCATCGCTATCTGCTCCCGATGTGTATTACGCGCTATTTGAGGACGAAGACGGCAAAGGCATCATATATTTTGACGCTCCCGAGCGCGCAGTCGAGCTTTTGAAAAAATATAACGCAGGCGCTTTCAGAGCATCGGCAAAACGCATAAATAATCAAGCGAAAGGAAATTAAAATGAAAAACCAAAGCGAGATCAAGGTGCGCCTCTCCGACGAGCTTATTCGTAAGCTTATCTATATTTCCGAGGCAGAGGGCAGAACGCCAAACA
The DNA here is from genome assembly GCA_045532555.1 of Eubacteriales bacterium. GTDB lineage: Bacteria > Bacillota > Clostridia > Oscillospirales > CAG-272 > SVTX01. Next base: position 2,099 of record JAZSGD010000294.1, read on the forward strand.
ATCAGTTCATCTTTATGCTGCGTAACAATATCCAGTATTTTGAGCGCACGAAAGGCAAGATAGACGCGGCAAAGCTCGCCGCAATAGACCTCTCCAAGTATACCGAACAAGAATAAAAATCCAAATGAGGTGAGCGTCAAAGTCTCCTCTACCGGATGCTTTTCCCCACATATATTTTGTATTTCGCAAAATTCACCGATTATTATTTGCGCCGTCATCGGCTGCGGAACGGAGATTGTTATGAAGGATATCGTAATCAAAAACCACCTTCCTTTGAAGATAGTTCACGAATTGAAAAGGCCCGGAGATTCCACCTTTGAAGAAAAATGTGCGGAAATAACAAAAGGGCTCAAAACGCTTGCCTCCCTCGGATACGGAGGTATAGTCACCAATGTCCATTGGGGTGACGACTACCTGAACAACGAGGATGATTGGGCTTTGCTTCAATATGCGCTCGATGAAACAGACCGCCTCGGTATGCGAGCCTGGATATACGACGAGCATGGATACCCAAGCGGTAGTGCAAGCGGACAAACGAAGTCGGATCGTAGCCATGTCGTTCTGTGAGCCAAGGAGTTGTTCCTGAGTA
>JAZSGD010000229.1:0-1789 GCA_045532555.1 Eubacteriales bacterium
TTCTTGACGTGACAAAGGTTGACGATCTTGCGGCTATGGTCGGTGAGCTTTGCGAGGACGACGCTATCATCATCTGCGGCGGCGACGGCACGCTTTGCCGTTTCGTCAATTTGGTGGACTGCGACTCTCTTAAGTGTGACGTGCTTTACGCGGCGGTCGGCTCGGGCAACGATTTTCTGCGCGACGCGGAAAAGACGGTCGACGATGCGCCCTTTTCAATCAAAAAGCATATTTTGGGACTGCCCGTGGTGACGGTCAACGGCGAGTGCTACCGCTTCATCAACGGCGTTGGCTACGGTATCGACGGCTACTGCTGCGAGGAGGGCGACCGACTCAAGAGGGAAAAGCCCAGCGAGGCGGTCAACTACACCAGCGTTGCGATCGGCGGTCTGCTCGGCAAATTCAAGCCGAAGAATGCCAAGGTGACGGTCGATGGAGTCGAGTACAGCTACAAGAAGGTCTGGCTCGCACCGACTATGCACGGCAGGTTCTACGGCGGCGGTATGATGTGCGCGCCTGCGCAGGATCGCTTCTGTGAGGACGGAAAAAATACGCTTGTGGTCTGGCACTGCTCGGGTGCTTTGCGCACTCTGATGGCGTTCCCCTCGATCTTCAAGGGTGAGCACGTAAAGAAGGAAAAAATGATCGCGATACATACGGGGCACGAGATCACGGTCGAGTTCGACTCTCCCTGCGCGCTTCAGATCGACGGCGAGACGATCGTGGGGGTTACCTCTTATTCGGTCTCGGCGAAGGTCACAGCGCCTGTGAAGTGATGCTGTAAATAGAAAAATCCTCCTGCAAGTTAAGGCTTGCGGGAGGATCTTTTTGTTATTGCTTTTTAGCGGAAAAACCCATTTTTCTGTATCTAATAAGTCCTACGACCAGCGAGGTCAGGGAGCAAAGCTCGCAGATGATGCCGCCGATCGAGGGGATCGAGCAATTATAGACCAACCAGCAGGGCGACTCGCCGAGCTTGAGCAGTCGGAGCATATTTTCGTTGGACATATACATCGAGAACGTGCCGATGACCGCGCCGACGATCGGGAGCAGGTCCCACGGTGTCTGATAGCCGAGCGCGCCCGCGCCGATCGACGCGACCACCATTATCGGCAGCCAGACGATGCTTTGTGCCCATTTTTTGTCCTTGCGGAAGTAAAAAATGACGTTTCGGACAATGAAAAAGCCGTTGATATAGACTCCTGCCCAAGTGCCGAGCAAGAGGTAGCTGAGCAGCCAGAGCGACGAGCCGAGTGACTGAAAAAGGAGTATTTGCTTTCTTGTTTTGAGCTGGAAGGATAGGACGGTCAGCGCCATTCCGACAATGCTGACGATCTGTCCGAGTGTTTCGGGTTTCATTTTGGTTTTTCTCCTATGGGGGTGTTTGGAGATATTGTATCATATATTTTTGGGGATTGCAAGGGGGTGGGGTGGATTTTTTGGGATTTTTAAGGCGCGGAGTGCGGGCGGATATGGAATCCGCCCCTACGTTTTCTTGGGGGTTGACAAAATAGAACAGATGTGCTAAAATCTGATCAAAAGGCGACGGCTTTGATTCAAAAATTGATCGAAACCGAATCGTTTTCGTTTCAAAATTTTTTCAAAAAGGAGGTGAAAATTTGAGTCGGATAGACAAGGGAGTTCTGATATTTAACGAGTGGTTTGAGGCGATGGAAAACATCTCGGACAGAGATTGCGGAAGGCTTGTAAAAGCGATCTACAAGTATCAGGTCTTGGGCGAGAAACCAAGTCGGAGGCCAAGCGGTCTTAGGAAGACAATACTCAGGAA
>JAZSGD010000238.1:0-5815 GCA_045532555.1 Eubacteriales bacterium
TATTCCCGCCTCGGCATCCCAGACCTTATGCGAAAAGCCGAGCTTGCCGCCGTGGAGGTGGGTGGGTCCGTTGTTGACAAAGAGCTTGTAGTCGCCTCCGTCAAGCGTAAAAGCGCCCTTTGCGATACGGTTGCCAAAGCGACCGATAAGCGCGCCCTGATAGCCGTCGCCCTCGACGTAGTCGGAAAGATCATCGTAACCTCCGACGATATCGGCAAGCTTGCCCTCTCGGTCGGGAACGAGCAGTCTTTGTATCGCGCCGCCAAGCGTGATTATGCTCACGCTCATACCGCTGTCAACAGTCAGGGTATATTTATCGACCGCTTTTCCGAACGCTTCACCAAAATAACACTTTTCTATATTCATATCGATCTCCATTCAAATATAGGGGCGAAATGCTCGCCCCTTGTAGTTATTAAGAATCGTATCCGTTAGGATTCTTTGTTTGCCAATTATTCGCGTCGCGGCACATCTCAACTATGCCATATTCTGCCTTCCAGCCAAGCACACTTTCTGCCTTGGAGGGATCTGCATAGCAGGATGCGATGTCACCGGGGCGACGGCCGACTATCTTATAGTTGACCTTCAAGCCGGTCACCTGCTCGTACGCCTTGACCATATCGAGCACCGAATAGCCGTTGCCCGTGCCGATATTGAAATAATCTATACCGTGCGCGCTCTTGATATATTCAAGCGCCTTGAGGTGCGCCTTCGCAAGATCGACGACGTGGATATAGTCGCGGACACCCGTGCCGTCGTGCGTGTCGTAGTCGTTTCCGAATACGCTGAGCTGAGGCAGCTTGCCAAGTGCGACCTTGGTGATATAAGGCATAAGGTTGTTCGGGATTCCGTTGGGGTCCTCGCCGATAAGTCCCGAGGCGTGTGCACCGATGGGATTGAAGTAGCGCAGAACCGAAATATTCCACTCCTTGTCCGAGACGTAGATATCCTTGAGGATACGCTCGATCATAACCTTGGTTTCACCGTAGGGGTTGGTCGCGTTACCGACTCTTGCACTCTCCCTGATCGGAACCTCGTCGGGTGCTCCGTAAACCGTTGCAGAGGAGCTGAAAACGATAGTCTTAACACCGTGGCGGCGCATCGAATCGCAAAGAATGAGCGTGCCCGTGACGTTGTTGTGATAATATTCGATAGGCATAGAGACCGACTCACCGACCGCCTTGAGTCCTGCGAAATGTATGCAGGAGTCTATCTCGGGGTTCTCATCAAATATTCTGTCGAGCGCCGCCGCGTCAAGCAGGTCCGCCTCGTAGAACTTGAAGTCCTTGCCCGTGATCTCTTTTATACGGTCCAAAACGACAGGCTTACTGTTAGAAAAGTTGTCCATAATGACTACGTCGTAGCCTGCGTTCAAAAATTCAACCGCGGTGTGTGAGCCGATAAAGCCCGCGCCGCCCGTAATGAGTACTGACATCTCTATTCTCCTTTGTTTCGTTGGGTGTTTTCGTTGGTTGCTTGTTTAAATATATTTTGCCACGATGGCATTCATTTCATCCATCTTCTTTTCCATATCTGCAACGAGCTTGAACTGGTTGCGCGCACGGTCGAGATTATGGTTCGGATATTCGGTTCTGAAATATACGTCGCCGTCAAGATAGTCGGACAGGAAGCGTATACCCGTTTCATACGTAAGTATCAGCGCACCCATGGGAAGCGCCTTGATCTCGGACTCGGAAAGGCTGCCCTCGAGACCCTGAATAAAGCCCTTGGCGTATGCCTCGAACATATCGAGTCTGCAATAGACCTTGTCGAGATCGGTCTCGTCCTCCGCTGCGCTCGAGGCGCCGAAGCGGATACTGTCGCCGAAGTCTGCAAGAACGCTACCCGGCATTACGGTATCGAGGTCGATAACGCAGATTCCCTCTCCGCTTTCGCGGTCTACCATAATATTATTAAGCTTGGTGTCGTTATGCGTTACTCTGAGCGTAAGCGAGCCGTTTGCAATGCTCTCGTTGATAAAGCTCGTGATATGCTTGCGGTCAAGCGCGAACTTTATTTCATCGGGAATGAGATGTGCTCTGCCCGATTTGTTCTCCTCGATCGCCTTCTGGAGATTTGCATATCTCCACTCGGTGTTGTGGAAGTTGGGAATGCTCTCGTGGAGCACGCTTGCGTTGAAATCGGCAAGCTGACGCTGGAACTGTCCGAATGCAAATCCGACCTTCTCAAACATTTCTGCCGACTCGACCTTCATATAGCACTCTGCGTCCTCTACGAAATCGTACATTCTCCAGTATATACCGCGGCGGTCTACGTGACCCCACTTGCCACTCTTGGTCCAGATGACTCGGAGAGCTCTTCTTTCGGCATCGATTCCCTTCGCCTTGTATCCGCGGCGGATATGCTCGGTAACTCCGACTATATTTTCCATGACCTCGTCGGGCTTCTTGAATATGTCGGTATTTACCATCTGCATAACGTATCTCTTGCCCGTATCATAGGTCAGAAAATAGGTTCTGTTTATATGTCCGTTATGGCACTCCTCAATGTGAACCACGTTGCCCTCAATGTCAAAGTGACCTGCGGAGGTTATAATGTCTTTGTCTGTCAAATTAAAATTCATCTTTACAGTCCTCAACTAAGATTATTTCCAAAGCTTGTGGGGGTATTCGCTGTTTGTCATCATATTGCGGAGAGCGTTCTTGACGCCTTCCTTATCCTCGGAGTAGGTCACTCCGTACCATGCCGCGCTGGTTTCGTGGACTCTGACGGTACACTTGCCCGCCTTCATCATATCGTCGATCGCACCGGGGAGATAGTATTCGCTCTTAAGCTCTTTTCCCTTTTCGGAGGAAAGGAACTTAACAAAACCGTCCTTAAGCTCGTCGAAGATCGCGGGGGTAAGTCCCCAGCAGTTCATAGACACAACGGTGTCGCCCGAGAGGTCCTCCCACTCGTCGCATCCGTTGAGATACTGCGCGTCGTTGCCGTGAGTCTTGATCTTCGTCAGCTCGGTGATAGAGGTAAGCATTCCATCGCCGTCGATCTCGCATCTGCCACGCGAGACCGTACCGTTTTCGGTAAGGGTATTGCGGAGGACATATCCGACCATGCAGTAGTCGGTCGAGGTCGTGTCGATGCTTCCAAGGTGGGCTGCAAGCTTGACGAACGCATCTCTGCCGTAGAAATCGTCGGCGTTGACAACCGCAAAATTATCGGTAACGTAGGGTGCGGCGCAAAGAAGCGCGTGAGACGTTCCCCAAGGCTTCTGTCTGCCCTCGGGAAGCGTAAATCCCTCGGGAACATCGCTGATGTCCTGGAAGGCGTATTCAACCTTTATGTAAGGCTCTACGCGCGCACCGACTGTCTCGCGGAACGCGTCGTAATTCTCTTTCTTGATAATAAAAACTACCTTATCAAATCCCGATTTTACAGCATCATAGATCGAAAAATCGATTATGAATTCGCCGTTATCGGTGATGGGATCTATCTGCTTGAGGCCGCCGTATCGCGAGCCCATTCCTGCAGCCAGTATAACAAGTGTCATCTTGAAGCTCCTTTAGAGATTAAAGTGGATTGAGATTATTTCTGCAAATCATTCTAACAAGTTTTTCGCTTTATCGCAACTAATTTTTAACTAAATATGCACAAATTTTCACGATTTTTGCACAAAATCATAATTTTTCGGCGGTTTTCAGATTGCATGTTTGTTGTGAGAACACACCCCTTGTCTAAATAGGCGCAAGTTACTTATGACAAACGCACCGTCGTCACCCGAAAGTTAATTATACATTATATACAAAAGATTGTAAATAGAAAAAACGAAAATTTACACAATGTTTACATTGCCTTTAGTTAGATAAAATCCATTGACATTTCTTTTTTTAAGTAGTATAATATTAGGTGGTTTTAAGTCAATATGAAAGGCGGTCACATTATGAAAAAGACAAAAAGCATTATCCCACTCAGAGTTATCGCTCTGCTCTGCGCGATCATTACCTTAACTGCTCTGCTCTGCTCCTGCAACGTCGGAGAGATCGAGGAGCTTGAAATAAAAGTATCTGTCCTCAACGGTACGACGGGCTTCGGCGCGGCAAAGCTGATGAGTGACGCAACAAGCGGACAAACCGAGCTCAACTATAAATTCACCGTCGAAAAAGAGGCAGAACCTATCACAAAGGGCCTTATCAACGGAAGCATCGACATCGCGGCTCTCCCGACTAACGCTGCCGCAGCACTTTATAATAAGACAAACGGCGCGGTCAAGATCGCTACGGTCAACACACTTGGCGTGCTTTATCTCGTGGTGAACGGAGAGAAGGTCGAAATTAGTAATATATCGGAGCTTGACGGCAAGACCGTGTACTGTCCTGCGCAGAATCCTGCATTTATTTTCGAGGCGATCTGCCGTGAAAACAACATAAACGTGACCATCGACACAAGCTATGCCGAGCCCGCGTTTTTGCGTGAGGCGATCGCTACGGGTAAGGTCGATATCGCCGTTCTTCCCGAGCCTATGGTCACTATCGCGCAGAATGCCAATGACAAGCTTACCGTTGCGCTTGATCTGACTGACGAGTGGGAAAAGGTATACGGCGAGGGCACACTCATGCAGGGCTGTATTGTAGTCCGTACCGAGTGGGCGGATGCTCACCCCAAGGAGCTCGAGCAGTTCTTAAGTGATTATGAAAAATCTATTCAATTTACAGTCTCTGACCCCAAAGGTGCGTCGGAGTGCATAGCGAGTACGGGGATTTTTGCTCAGGCGGCGGTTGCCGAGAAGGCGATCCCGAAGTGCAATATCGTCTATGTCGACGGTGATAAAATGGCAAACGCGCTCGATGTTTTCTTTGCGAAGCTTTATGACGTCAACCCCAAGGCTGTCGGTGGAAAGATCCCCGATAGCAAGATCTATCTTGGAAAATGATGAAAAAAATACTGAAATATTCACTCATCTCGCTCGTATGGATCGGCTTGTGGCAGTTGATCTCTATGGCGGTGGGACACGAGCTGCTATTTCCTGCGCCGTGGGCGGTCATCGTCAGGCTTGGAGAGCTTGTGATCACGCTCGATTTTTATAAAACTATCGGACTTTCGCTTCTTCGCATTGTTGCGGGGATCGCGATAGGAGTGGTCATAGGGGTGCTCGGGGGTATGCTTACCGCGTTCTCAAAATTGGCAAGAGATTTCTTCGCTCCCGCGCTCGCGGTGATAAAATCAACTCCCGTGGTGTCGTTTATCTTTCTGATCGTGCTGTGGATAAGCCGCGACGTCGCTCCGCTTATCATTGCCGCGATGATCGTTACACCTGTCGTGTGGACAAACGTTGAAACGGGATTTCTCAACACCGACAAGGCTTTGCTGGAAATGGCAAACGTTTATAAAATGAGTCGCGCCTCTAAGATAAAGTATATTCATCTGCCAAGTATCGAGCCCTACTTTTTCGCCTCTCTCCGCGCCTCGCTCGGTATGGCTTGGAAGGCAGGAATCGCGGCAGAGGTGCTCCTCGTTCCCGTTGTTTCGATCGGCAAAATGATCTCTGACGCGAAGGTTTATTTTGAAACCGTTGACCTTTTTGCTTGGACGGTCGTCGTGATAATTTTGAGCGTTGTTATTGAAAAACTGATGGTCGTTCTCTTCTCCGCACTTGCGAAAAAGGGTCTTTCGACTCTGAAGGGAGGCGAGAAGATTGACTGAACTTAAAAACATACGCAAATCGTATGGAAATAACGTCGTGCTCGACAATTTCTCGCTGAAATTGACTCAAGGATCGAAAAATGTGGTCCTTGGTGCTTCGGGTTGCGGAAAAACCACGCTTTTGCGAGTCATCGCAGGTTTGGAATCTGTCGACGGC
>JAZSGD010000182.1:0-2344 GCA_045532555.1 Eubacteriales bacterium
CGTAGAAATCTACGTCGAGTCCTCGGGTGCGCGTTATATTCAAAATGTGCGAAGTAATCTTATGCGAGCTCGGCGAAGTACTTGATAGTACGTACCATCTGGCTGGTGTAGGAGTTCTCGTTATCGTACCAAGAAACTACCTGTACCTGATAGGTATCGTCGTCGATCTTTGCAACCATGGTCTGGGTAGCATCGAAGAGAGAACCGTATCTCATACCGATAACGTCGGAGGAAACGATCTGATCCTCGTTGTAGCCGTAGGACTCGTTAGCCGCAGCCTTCATAGCAGCGTTGATGCCCTCCTTGGTTACGTCCTTGCCCTTAACTACCGCAACAAGAATGGTGGTAGAACCGGTGCAGGTAGGAACTCTCTGAGCAGAGCCGATGAGCTTGCCGTTGAGCTCGGGGATTACGAGACCGATTGCCTTTGCAGCGCCGGTGGAGTTAGGAACGATGTTCTGTGCTGCTGCACGTGCGCGGCGGAGGTCACCCTTTCTGTGAGGACCGTCGAGAACCATCTGGTCGCCGGTGTATGCGTGAACGGTGGTCATGATACCGCTCTGGATGGGATATGCATCGTTAAGTGCCTTTGCCATGGGAGCGAGGCAGTTGGTGGTGCAGGATGCAGCGGAGATGATCTGATCCTCTGCGGTAAGAGTCTCGTTGTTTACGTTGTAAACGATGGTCTTGAGGTCGTTGCCTGCGGGAGCAGAGATAACAACCTTCTTTGCGCCTGCCTGAATGTGAGCCATGGACTTGTCCTTGGATGTATAGAAGCCTGTGCACTCGAGAACTACGTCAACGCCGAGCTCACCCCAAGGGCAATCTGCTGCGTTCTTTTCAGCGTAGATCTTAAGGGTCTTACCGTCAACGGTGATGGTGCCTTCCTCGTCGTTAGCAGATACGGTGTGGCCCATAGCAACGTAGTTACCCTGAGCGGTATCGTACTTGAGAAGGTGAGCGAGCATAGAGGGGCTGGTAAGGTCGTTGATAGCAACTACTTCGTAGCCTTCTGCGCCGAACATCTGACGGAATGCGAGACGACCGATACGGCCGAATCCGTTAATAGCAACTTTTACTGACATTTTAATGTCCTCCGTTAATTTATTTTATTTTTTTAACTCTGAATCTTGGGAAGAAGTTTCCTTATCTTCCCAATTATATATTTTAACTCATTTTTTTCAAATATACAAGAGTTTTTTGAAAAATTCTCAAAAAATCGTTATTTTGCATTTTATTGCCCGTTATTAAGGGTCAAATGTGTGCATTTTGACGGATATTTTTCGCGCGAATTTTATTTTTAAGTAATTGTCTTTTCTTCGCTTGACAAAATTATCTTTTTGCCGTATAATATTTATGTTAATGATATTTATTTCAATGGAGATATACTGAAATGGCGAAAGAAAAAATGGTTGAACAGATCACGTCGATGGACGTGGACTTCGCGCAGTGGTACACTGACGTAGTTAAAAAGGCGGAGCTTGCCGATTATTCGGGCGTTAAGGGATGCATGATCATCCGTCCGTACGGCTATGCGATCTGGGAAAATATACAGAAGGAGCTCGACGCTCGCTTCAAGGCTCTTGGACACGAGAACGTTTACATGCCCTTGTTCATTCCCGAGAGTCTGCTTCAGAAGGAAAAGGATCACGTCGAGGGATTTGCGCCCGAGTGTGCAGTCGTTACTATCGGCGGACAGAACGTGCTCTCGGAGCGTCTTATCGTTCGTCCTACCTCGGAGACGATCTTCTGCGAGCATTTTAAGGATATTATTCACTCCTACCGCGATCTGCCCAAGCTTTACAATCAGTGGGTAAACGTGGTTCGTTGGGAAAAGACTACGAGACCTTTCCTGCGTACAAGCGAGTTCTTGTGGCAGGAGGGACACACCATGCACGAGACCGAGGCGGAGGCAAGAGAGGAGACATTGCAGATGCTCAAGGTCTACGAGGAGTTTTACCTCAACTGTCTCGCGATCCCCGCGATCACGGGTCAGAAGACCGAAAAGGAAAAGTTTGCGGGTGCGGTCGAGACCTACACGATCGAGCCTATGATGCACAACGGTGTTGCGCTTCAGGGCGGTACTACTCACTATTTCGGTCAGGGATTTGCAAAGGCTTTTGATATCACCTTCACGGGCAGAGATAACACCGTAAACTATCCTCATCAGACCTCGTGGGGTGTTTCTACGAGAATGATCGGTGCGATCATTATGGCGCACGGCGACGACAACGGACTTATTCTGCCTCCTGCGATCGCTCCTATTCAGGTCGTCATCGTTCCCGTTGCTCAGCATAAAGAGGGTGTACTTGAAAAGGCTAACGAGATCAAGGAGAAGCTTGTT
>JAZSGD010000122.1:0-9591 GCA_045532555.1 Eubacteriales bacterium
GACGCGAGGCGTGTGGAAAATCTTTCGGGAAGCGAAGACACAGTCGTTTTTGGTGAGCTTATGGACGGGTGGATATATTTTGCGAGATCGAGATCAAGAAGTAGTGAAATGCCCCTGTCTGCATTTTTAGAAAGAAGTATTTTTTTCAGCTCCACTGCCTTTCTTTCAGCAGAAACGTCCTTGAGTCTGCTTCCGAGTGATTTTGCCGCTGCTTTTGTGTCGTTGTCTATTGAAAAATCAAGCGTAGTTGCGAATCTTACTGCGCGAAGAATACGCAAAGCGTCCTCGGTGAATCTTTTTTCGGGATCTCCGACGGCACGAATGATCTTGTTTTCAATATCGTTCCGACCGCCGAAAATATCGGTTATGCCGTTGCTTAAAAGGGGATCGCCTGCCATCGCGTTGACTGTAAAGTCGCGGCGGCGAAGATCCTCGGATAGCTCGGGAGTAAAGGTCACGCTGTCGGGATGGCGCGAGTCGGTATAGCTGCCGTCGATTCTGAAGGTAGTGCACTCGTAACTCTCTTTTCCGATAAGGATTGTCACCGTGCCGTGCTTAAGTCCTGTTGGAATCGTGCGCAGACCCGCTTTTTCAAATATTTCAAGCATTGTTGAGGGAGGACAGTCGGTGGTCATATCCCAATCGGCAGGGTTTTTTTCCATCAGAGCATCGCGTATGCAACCGCCCACTGCGTATGCTTTGTAGCCGTTTTCAGATAGTATTCTTGCTATTTTTATCACGTTTTCAGGGTATTTGATCATAACGCGGAAAGCTACCTCCTTTGCTTGATATTATATCCTAATTATAATGAAATTTTCGTAAATTGTCAATAGAAACCAATGCTTTATTGACTAAAGATATGAATTTATCACAAAAGGACTTGACAAATTTGTCATTATATTGTATAATCAATCTGTTTGAGGATACACTTTTCGCGCAAAAAATATTTTTGCGCTTGTTTTTGCGCGTGGAGAATATCTGATCAGTAAGTTAATAATAATGGAGGACGTAAGGTATATGAAAACTAACGTAGCAATAATTGGCGGCGGTATCGGCGGTCTTATGGCTGCTTATCAGTTAAAGGTAAATAAGCCCGAGATAAACGTAACTATAATCGAGCGAGGCTTTGAGCTTGAAAAGCGTTATTGTCCTGCGGGTCATAATAAGGCTTGCGTTCACTGTAAGGTCTGCTCCATTACAGGCGGATATGCAGGTGCAGGCGCGTTTTCCGACGGAAAGTTCAATCTTGGAACAGCTTACGGCGGTTATATGGGCGAGGAGCTCGGTGAAAGAATGGCGATGAAGTACATAAACGGAGTCGACGACGTGCTGAGGTCCTTCTCCGACGATTATCCCGAGCTTTATCGCTCGAGCGAGGAGCTCAAGCTCAAGTGCTTGCAGAATAATCTTCGTCTGCTTGATATGAACGTTCGCCATCTTGGAACAGATAAGAATTTTAAGACTATGCAGGCGCTTATCAAGCATCTTGACAAGGTCGGTGTGAATATGCTCTCGGGAACCGAATGTACTTCGGTCGATAAAACCGAGAACGGATATGCGCTCTCTATTCGTACCAATAAGGCAGAGGATACGATCGAAGCAGATAAGGTCATAATCGCGACGGGAAGAAGCGGAGCTGAATTTGTCAGCACCTTCTGCCAGAAGTTTGGAATCAAAATGAATACCAACTCGGTCGATATCGGTGTCCGCGTTGAGATGAAGGATATTATCTGGAGAGAATTTTCCTCGCAGATCTACGAGCCGAAGATCCTTTGCAGAACAAAGACCTTTGAGGACAGAACCAGAATGTTCTGCTTTAATCAGGGCGGTATCGTTTCTGCAGAAAACAACCACGGCGTAATCACCGCAAACGGACACAGCTTTGCAGAGCCCGAAAAGAAGACCGAGAATTGCAACTTTGCGATCCTTTCTTCGATCCACTTCAACGGAAACTTCAACAAGCCCACCGAATACGCCGAGAACATCGCGCGTAATATGAACTTTGCAGGTGACGGCAATATTATCGTTCAGAGATTTGGAGATCTTGTCCGCGGAAGAAGAACCAACGAGCACCGTTTGGCTGCCAACACGGTCATTCCTACCCTGAAGGCATACCCCGGCGACCTTTCGATAGTTCTTCCTTACCGTGCGCTGACCAATATCATCGAGACTATCTACGCGCTCGACAAGGTTGCTCCCGGAACGGCAAACCCCGACACTCTGCTTTACGGATGCGAAAATAAATATTATAGCATTCGCCCCGAGCATAACGGACATTTTGAGGTCATGGACGGAGTTTATATGATCGGAGACGGAAGCGGAATCACGCGCGGACTTTCTCAAAGCGGCGCGATGGGACTTTTCGTTGCGGATCATATCTGCGGTGTGGAGAAAAACTAAAAACTAAACGCAAAAACTGCTGAGTCTGTGACTCAGCAGTTTTTATTTTATGCCCAACTCATAGTTGAAGGCTTTTTGTCGTATATGATGACGTCCTTTAAGAAGCTTACAGCCTTTGCAAGTCCCTCGTCGATAGACATATAGCTGTCCTCGTGCTCGACCGAAAGAACTCGGTCATAGCCGCAAAGCTGGAGATTCGATACAAGGTCTCTCCAATATGTCTCTCCGTTGCCGTAGCCGACCGTACGGAATACCCACGCGCGATGAAGCTCGTCTCCATAGTGCTTGGTGTCGAGCACACCGTTTTTCGCCGTGTTGTATTTGTCTATCTTCGTATCTTTAGCGTGAACGTGATATATCGCACCCGCAAGCTCGCGAGTAGCGGCTACGGGGTCGATTCCCTGCCAGATCAAATGACTGGGGTCGAGATTTGCGCCGATCACGTCACCAACTGCCGCGCGAAGCTTCAAGAGAGTTTCGGGATTGTAGACACAGAAGCCTGGGTGCATCTCAAACGCTATGCGTACACCGTGAGATTTTGCGAATGCGCCCGCTTCCTTCCAATAAGGGATGAGAACCTCGTTCCACTGCCAATCGAGAATAGCGAGAAAATCCTCGGGCCAAGGGCAGGTTACCCAGTTGGGATATTTGGATTTTTCACAGTCACCGGGGCAGCCCGAGAAGGCAACGATTGTATCCACTCCGAGCTTTTCGGCAAGCAGGACTGCTTCTCTGAAGTCCTTATCGTACTGTGCCGCGATATCCTTATTAGGATGCACGGGGTTTCCGTGGCAGGCGAGAGCACAGATCTCGGTATTATATTTTTTGAATGTTGCGACAAATTCGTCGTATTTTTTGGTGTCTGTAAGAAGCTCTGCAGGGTTGCAATGAGCCTTTCCGGGATAGCCGCCTGCACCGATCTCTACGGTGTGAACTCCAAGGTCGGTGATTATTTTCAAAGCCTCATCAAGCGACTTTGCTCCATAAAGATTTGCAAGAACGCTGAGTTTCATTTTTGTCCTCCTAATTAAAAGCGATAGATGTCGCCGGTTTCGGCAGATTTATATATACCCTCGAGGATCTTTGTAACTACAAGCGCCTGCTCGGGAAGAACGCAAGGGTCTTTGTCGTTGATGACAGCGTCTATCCACTGCGCTGCCTCCATTATCTCGGGGGAGGTACCGGTGACGCCGTCAAAGAATGCCGCGCCCTGAGGATTGAGTGAGGGTTTGAGTACGTATTGGCTGTTGTTTCTGATGCCGTTTATACGAACACCGTCGTGCATATCTCCGCCTGCGAGCGTTCCGCAGACGAGAGTTGTTGCCTCGCGGACGTCGAGAGTGTTGAGTGCCCAAGAAGCCTCAAGATTTATAGTCGCGCCGTTTTCCATAACGACAAAGCCGAATGCAGAGTCCTCAACGGTGAACTTTTCGGGATCCCAGTTGCCCCACGCGTTACCCTGATTTGTCTGATCGTTTAGCTTGTGGAACTTTGTTCCTACGCAATATTTGGGCTTGTAGTTGTCCATTATCCAAAGAGTGAGGTCAAGACTATGCGTTCCGATATCGATAAGAGGACCTCCGCCCTGCTCGTATTCATTCAAGAATACTCCCCAGGTGGGAACGGCTCTGCGACGGATCGCAGTCGCCTTGGCATAATAGATATCTCCAAATGTGCCGTTGAGAGCCTCTTGCTTAAGAAACTGCGCTTCGGGATACTGGCGGGTCTGGTATCCGATGGTAAGCTTCTTACCCGTCCTTTTTGCCGCGTCGAGCATTTTTTCCGCCTCCGCTGAATTAATCGCCATGGGCTTTTCGCACATAACGTGCTTGCCAGATTCGAGCGCGTCTACCGTTATAAAGCTGTGCGAACGGTTAGGTGTGCAGACGTGCACGACGTCTATGGTCTTGTCCTCAAGCAGCTTTTTATAATCCGTATATACTTTTGCATCGGGAGTGCCGAAATTCGCCTTTGCCTTCAGCGCTCTTTCCTCAATAATATCGCAAAACGCGACCATTTCAACGTTAGGAAGATTTTTAAGCGCGGGCATGTGCTTCGCGTTAGCGATTCCACCGCAACCGATAATACCTATTCTTACCTTATCCATATTTTTATTCTCCTTTTGAAAAAATTAATTTTCTATACCGTAATTATACCGCGTTTTATCCCCTTTTTCAAGGGTTTAGTATAACAAAAGTAAAAAATTGGTTATGTGCACAAATATTCATATCGTTTTTTGGGGAAAAGGTCTTGATTTGAGAGTAAAATAATGTTAAAATATAAAATGGAAGTATGTGTATATACGGAGGTTTTTATGTTTGTTGATATGCTTAGAAAAACGAGAGCAAAGCTTGGCTTGCACGTGCATACCGATCTTTCTGACGGCCTTGTTTCACCCGAAGAGGCAGTACGCTTTTACATTGAGCAAGGATACGATGCAATTGCGCTGACTGACCATTGGAAATTTGGTGAAGAGGGAGAGATTGGCGGTCTCAAGATAATTTCCGGCTGTGAATACGACGTAGGCAAAAGCGACAGCGCAAACGGAGTTTATCATATAGTCGGAATTGGAATGACCTCCGATCCAAAGATCCCTGAGGATTGGAGAAATATGGTCAAGACCTCCGCAGCTAAAGCCGCCGAGATCATAAAAACGATAAAGCTTTATAACGGTCTTGCGATAGTTGCACATCCTGCTTGGAGCCTCAATACTCCCGAGCAGCTTTTGCAGCTTGGCGACTTTGACGGACTTGAGATATATAATTCGGTTTCCGAGCACGGAATGAGTGACAGAGCTTATTCCGACGTGATCGCCGATCAGTTGGCTGCAAGCGGAAGATTGACTAATCTTTTGGCAAACGACGATACGCATTATTACGATGGAGATCAGTGCCGAGGGGCAATTATGGTCGAGACCACAGATATGGACACGCAAGGACTTATAAGAGCAATTCGCGCAGGCAGATTTTACGCGACGCAAGGTCCCGAGGTACACATTGAAAAGATCGCGCCCGATAAGGTAAAGGTCATTTGCTCACCCTGCTCCAAGATCGTTTTCCAAAGCAACTGCGTATGGTCGAATGGCAGAGTGGTCAAAGGAGATGGCGTTATCGAGGCAGAGTACGTAAAGTACGGAAGTGACCGTTTCGTTCGCGCCGAGGTGACAGATGCGGATGGCAAAAAGGCTTGGACTAATTACGTTGTGTTCGATTGAAACCGAGCGTAAAGCATAAAAGGAAACATATTAATAAAGAAGGTAGTAAAATTGGCAACGGTTAACAGCGAAGCTCAATATAAAAAAATGACCGAGCAATCGGTCTGGAAATTGGTCATAATCTTGGGCATACCGACCACGATCAGTATGCTTATCACCAATATCTACAATATGGCGGATACATATTTCGTCAGCAGTCTTGGAATCGCGCAAGGCGGCGCTCCGAGTATCGTTTTCAGCATAATGGCGCTTTTGCAGGCGTTTGGATTTATGTTTGGACACGGCGCGGGAAGTCACGTTAGCCGACTTTTAGGAGCGAAGAACGAGGAGAGGGCGGGCAAATTTACTTCAACCAGTCTCCTGCTTTCAACGTTGTCAGGCATTATAATAATGATCTTCGGTTTGATCTTCCTTGAGCCGCTTATGTGGTTTTTGGGAAGCGACAGCGAAATATTGCCGCATGCTATGGATTATGCAAAATACATATTCATTGGCGCTCCCGCGCTGACGGCATCCTGCGTTTTCAACAACGTGCTCAGATACGAAGGTAAAGCGACCTTTGCGATGATTGGTCTTACCTCAGGTGGAATACTTAATATTCTACTTGACTACATTTTCATTAATCACGTGGGCTTGGGAACGGCAGGTGCAGGTCTTGCAACAGCTATCTCGCAGTATGTCAGCTTGATAATTCTTGCTGTTCCGTATATTATTGGAAAGACACAGAGCAAGATAAGCTTCAAGCGTGGATTTATGTCGTTGCGGATTGTTTGGGATATCGTGACTACGGGATTCCCGAGCCTTATCAGACAAGGACTTGGAAGTGTATCCACCGCTATGCTCAACACTCAGGCGAGAGCTTTTGGAACTGCGGCAATCTCGGCTATGGGCTACGTTTCGAAGACGGTTCAGTTTATATTCTGCGTCGGACTTGGTATAGGTCAAGGATTCCAGCCAGTCTCGGCTTTCAACTATGGAGCAAAGAAGTACAGCAGAGTAAAAAAAGCAAGCTACGTTACGATGTTTTTGGGCTTGATATTCATCGGAACTCTCTCCGTTGTCTGCTTCACATATGCTCCTACGATAATTTCGCTTTTCAACTCCGAAAAGTCGGCTCTTATTGAAAAAATAGGCGCGCAGGCTTTGCGGTTTAACTGTATGGTGCTTTGGGTCTTGCCGTTTACGGTGGTTGGAAATATGATGTTCCAGAGTATAGGCAAGAGAGTGCCTGCGATACTTTTGTCGGCGCTTCAGAACGGCGTCGCATTTATACCGATGATATATCTGCTCCCGTATTTGTTTAATAAATATAACGGGAACGGCTTGGTTGGACTCGAGCTTGCACAGCCCGCAGCGTACGTTATCACCGCGGCGATCACCTTGCCGTGTACGGTTGTCTTCTTATCCAAACTACCACCGGACAAAGAAGACGTCGAAGAATTTTAAATATAAAAAAAGACAGACCGTGGGTCTGTCTTTTTTATTTCTTTAATAGGTAGGCGAATCCAAAAACCAATCGCCGTTTTCGTATACGAACGTAAGATCGACAGTGCGACGTTTAGGATCCTTTAAGGTGTAGCTTTCTATCGATACGGTAACGTATTTGGAATTCGAAGGCTTAACGATCTCCATGGTTGAATAATCATATATGCGCTCGGACAGAGAAAACTCGCCCGCGTCGATATTCTGATACAACCATTCCGTGTTATCGTAAAAGCGAACGTACGCGTTGGTATCACTTATCATAATTCCATCAAACGCGCTTTCGTAAAGCTCGGAAAGATATTCATCTGAAAAGATCTTATCTGCCGCCGCCTTTATGTCGTCAATACTCAGATATTCCGAATTATCAAGCAAAACCTTATTGTATCCCGAAACGTTGTCGTTATAATACACCATCTGTCTTTCCGACAGCTCTCCGTCTCTTCTGTAGATTGGAAGACCCGTGCCGAAAAATATAACGTTCAGTTCCTTGGATTCTTCAATGAGATATACGAATCTCTCGTTTACGTCATCAATATTCGGTGCCTTTCCAGAGCAAGAGCTCAGAGAAATCGTTGCCGAAAAAATCAGTAAAAAGGAGAGTATACCGATAAATATTTTTTTCTTCATAAAAACCTGCACTCGAAATATTATTCCTCAGTTGTCGGAGCTTCGGTTGCATTTTCTGCACCCGCATTCTCAACAAAGTCAGTATTCTCTTCAGAGCCTATGTCCTCGGTCTTTTCTTCCTTTGCCGTCTTTGTAACGTTGACAAGCTTCTGACCCTCTTCAAGTCTCATCATAATTACACCCGATGCGGTTCTCGAGTAAACAGATACACCGCTTGCAGGAGTTCTTATAATAATACCCGAATCCGTGATCATCATGATATCGTCTTCATCGTCGACTGCAATAATGCCCGCAAGCAGACCTGTCTTATCGGTAAGGTTATGACAGATGACACCACCGCCGCCGCGATTCTTCATAAGTCTGAAGTCATCGAAATCGGTTCTCTTACCAAAGCCGTTTTCGGTCACGGTAAGAAGCTTCTTGCCTTCTTCAACGTTAACAACACCGACAACGTAGTCGTCTCCCTTAAGTCTGATGCCACGTACACCGCGCGCACTTCTTCCCATAGGACGAACGTTAGCCTCGTCGAATCTGACCGCGTTACCTTCTTTTGTAGCGAGAATAAGCTCGTTTTCACCGTTCGTCTTGGTAACGAACAGAAGCTCATCGCCTTCATCAAGGTTGATAGCGATCTTACCGCCCTTGCGCTGATATTCGTACTCGGAAAGCAGAGTCTTTTTGATAACACCCTGTCTTGTGACCATAGTCAGATACTCGCCCTCGGTAAACTCGTTCACGCTTATCATAGCCGTGACCTTTTCACCGTTTGAAAGAGCAAGCAGATTTACTATATTCGATCCCTTAGCGGTTCTCGACGCTTCGGGTATCTGGAATCCACGCAGAGCCTGTACGCGACCCGTATTGGTAAAGAACAGAAGAGTCGAATGGCTGAATACGACCTCAACTCGCTCGATAAAGTCCTCATCTCTGGTCGCCATTGCGGTAATTCCCTTACCTCCTCTGTGCTGAGCAGAATAGGTATCGGAGGGCAAGCGCTTGATATATCCCGCGCGAGTCATAGTGATAACACAGTTATGCTTCTCTATCATATCCTCAAGATCGATGTCGTCGATAGCCTGCTCGATCTTTGTGCGGCGCTCGTCGGCATATTTTCTCTTGATCTCAAGCATTTCTTCCTTGATGATATCTTTTATCTTGTTTTCATCGGCAAGTATGCCCTCAAGCTCACAAATAAGAGCGTGAAGTCTGTCAAGCTCGTCCTCGATCTTCTGTCTTTCCATACCGGTAAGACGTCCGAGAGTCATCTCTACTATCGCCTGAGCCTGAATATCGGTAAGACCGAATCGCTCTATCAAGGTTGCCTTCGACGCGTTGATAGACTCGGAGGTCTTCATTATCTCAACGATCTCGTCGATATTATCAAGAGCTATCTTGTAGCCCTCGTATATATGAGCTCTTGCCTTAGCCTTTTCGAGATCATACTCGGTTCTTCTGCGAATAACGGACTTCTGGTGCTCAATATAGTAATCGAGTATCTGTGCAAGATTAAGCACCTTAGGCTCCTGACCAACGACAGCCAAGAAGTTTGCCGAGCAGGTATCCTGCATCTGCGTATATTTATAAAGCTGATTGAGGATTATCTGACCGTTAGCATCTCTCTTATACTCAATAACGATCCTCATACCGTCTCTGCCCGACTCGTCGCGAAGATCGGTTATTCCCTCGATCCTCTTTTCTTTGACGAGATTTGCAATAGCTTCGCAAAGCATAGACTTGTTTACCATGTAAGGTATTTCGGTCACGATAATTCTATGATTTTCTTCCTCGACCTCTGCCTTTGCGCGAACTACTATACGACCTTTACCTGTGGTATAAGCGTCCATAATACCAGTAGTACCGTGGAT
>JAZSGD010000217.1:0-1699 GCA_045532555.1 Eubacteriales bacterium
TTTGTTTTTTACGAGAATGATCTGATGATAGGGTTTGAGGTTCAGAGGGTTGGAGTTTGCACTCATATCTCTCTTAAGCTGATCGAAGCTCTTGATATCCTGCTCTCTCATCGACGCGATCATTTTTATGTAGATCATCGCGAGCATTGCTGCGTCGTCGCTTGCTCTGTGGTGATTGAAGTCGCCGAGATGATAATACTCTGCGAGAGTATCAAGCTTGTGCTTCTTCAAATCCGGATGGATGTATCGCGAGAGCGCAACGGTGTCGAGATATGGGTTTGTGAACGCCATTCCGCATTCTTCTGCGGCACGGCGGATAAATCCCGTATCGAAATTCGCATTGTGTGCGACGAGAAGCTTTTTGCCGCCTCCGACAAACTCAAAGAAGCTATGGAGAGCCTCCTCGATTTTGGGGGCATCTGCTACCATTTCGTCGGTGATGGAGGTCAATTCAACGATATCAGCGGGAATCGGCACCTCAGGATTTACAAACGTGTTGAATACATCCGTTACTTTGCCGTCTTTTACCTTGACTGCGCCTATTTCTGTGATCTTACAATTTTGCACCGATAGACCGGTGGTCTCTATATCGAAAACTATCGTTTCTTCGTCGAAATCCTCGTTATAAGTTCCGTAAAGAGCGCCCGCGGTGTTGTTGACAAAATACGCCTCTACACCGTATATTACCTTCTGACCGATCTTTTCGGATGCGATCATTGCCTCCTGATAGCCCTGAACGGTTCCGTGGTCGGTTATTGCTACGGCGGGATGTCCCCAAGCCTTTGCCTGCTTTACCGCAACGTCAGGAGGAATGAGAGCGTCCATATGTGACATCTGGGTGTGCAAATGAAGCTCAACACGCTTCACGGGAGCGTTGTCGACTCTCGAAAGCTTTTTGATCTTTGCGATGTTGGAGAAAAAGAACTGAAAATCGGTTCCCTCGGTTCTGTCCTTTCGGGTCTCTTTCTTTGAGTATCCTTTCAAAGCGATAACCGCTCCGTTCTTTACGTTTTCGGAGATATCGGCGGCATCTTCAAGGGAGGCGAAGCATTTTACCTCAACGGACGAATTTCCGTCGCTTATCGAGAAGGAAATGTTCATTTTCTCGCCCGAACGGCTGGGCTCTTGAACGTAATCAAAAACAGTTCCGAGAATTACAATATTTCTTTGCGGCTTCGTAATATCCGAGATCGACGTAGGAGTGATCTCGAAAGGCTCGCCGTAGACGTATTCGGGAGAGGAAACGTCGAATTTTGTGTTTCCGATCTGACAGATGCCGTCGTTAACTGTGGGCACGGCGTTTTCGTCGAACAGTGACGTTTTTCTCGGAAGCATATTTGCTTCCTCGGTTGTGGGCGGTGTGGCGCTGAGCCGACTTGCCATTCTTGCTTCATACGCCTTTTCCTCGGCTGCCATTCTCTTGTCAAAATCCTCTATATACTTTTCGAGAGAATTGTTGCTGGCAAGGAAGATCTCATCGCTGGTATGAACAACGTTAACACGCACGTTAATGCCAAATTCCGAAAGAATAATTCCCTGCATAACTGACGGAGTGCGTGCATCGTAAAGCAGTCTTACACCGTTTTCGTCGAATGGTATCTCTACGGTTAAAGTGTTATTTTCAAGATTGAATCTGTATTTGCTGAAAAAACCGCGCGCAACAATGCCTACGTTTTCGGTTTCCTTCAAAAGCTCGGGC
>JAZSGD010000270.1:0-1643 GCA_045532555.1 Eubacteriales bacterium
CTCTATAAACTCCTTGCCAATGATCTTTCTCTTGCTTTCGGGGTCGCTGACGCCTGCAAGAAGATCAAGGAAACGGTCGGTCGCGTCTACGTATATAAGGTTTGCGTCGAGTTGATTTCTGAAGACCTCGATAACGTTTTCGGACTCGTTCTTACGCATAAGACCGTGATTGACGTGAACGCAAACGAGCTGCTTGCCGATAGCTTTTATGAGCAATGCCGCCACCACGGAGCTGTCAACTCCACCCGAGAGAGCCAAAAGAACCTTTTTGTCGCCAACCTGAGCGCGAACCTCTTTGATCTGTTCTTCGATGAAAGCGTGCGCGAGCTCGGGGGTTGTTATACGTGCCATTGTTTCGGGACGAATAGAATTCTGCATATGTTTTCCTTTCTTGTTTTGGCAGGGGATACCCTGCAAGCCGCTAAAAACTTAAGGATAGATAATCATTGATCGATCACGAGTCTTAAGAGAGCTCATCACCCTTTTAAAACCCAAACCGTTTTTATCTTTTGCTTTCCTTTGGAAAGTTCTTTGGAGAGCGCGAGAACATTTCTTTCAAGAAAGGTTCTCGCACGCATCCTTTTTAGTTCGTATAGTTGTCGAAATAACCCTGAACGAGAACGACGGGAGTGCCCTTATCGCCCGAGCCGCTTGTCAGGTCGCAAAGCGAGCCGATAAGGTCGGTGAGCTGACGGGGAGTAGTACCCTGAGCCGCCATATTACCAACAAGGCTGGAGCCGTCCTTTGCCTTGATGCTCTCGGAGATCGCCTTTTTGAGCTCCTCGCCCGAAAGATCCTTGAAATCGTTGTCTGCGAGGTACTTGAGCTTAAGCTCGTTGGGAGTACCGATAAGACCGTCCGTGAAAGCGGGGGAAACTACGGGGTCTGCAAGCTCCCAGATCTTACCCTGAGGATCCTTGAACGCGCCGTCGCCGTAGACCATGACCTCAACGTGCTTGCCCGTTCTGTCGAAAACTCTCTTCTGAATGTCGAGAACAAGATCCTTGCACTCGCGAGGGAAGAGCTTTACGGTGTTCTCGGTGGACTTGTTAGAGCCGAGCAGACCGTACTTTTCGTTATAGCCGCTGCCGTTTATCGACTTGGTCATAATATCGTCGAGACTGCAAACGACCTTTGCGCCGTTTGCAAGAAGAATTCTCTTGGTGCGTGCGCGGGTGTGTATGTCACAGTTGATTATGTGGTCGCAATAGTCAAGGATCGCCTTTGCCTGATTAGCGAATACGATCTCGACCTCTGCGCCGCATTCCTTTATAAGATCGCCGTAATATTCTACGTAGTCAACGCCCGTGAACTCGTGCTTTTCGTAGCCGAAGAGCTCTCTGTATTTTTCGAGGGAAAGAACGTCGGAGTAGGGGTTAACGCCCGCCTCGTCGATCTTATCCATACTGACAAGGTGGTTTCCGACCTCGTCGGAGGGATAGCTGAGCATAAGGACGATCTTTTTGCAGCCCTTTGCGATTCCGCGCAAGCAGATCGCGAAACGGTTACGCGAAAGGATCGGGAAAATAACGCCGACCGTGCCGCCGCCAAGCTTTGCCTTTACGTCGGTTGCAATGTCGTCGACCGATGCGTAGTTACCCTGAACGCGCGCAACTACGGACTCTGTGATAGAGATAACGTCG
>JAZSGD010000129.1:0-2363 GCA_045532555.1 Eubacteriales bacterium
CATAGACCTTTATACCATCCTTTAATATTTCATCAATCAAATCACGATTTTCAGACAATTGCTTTAGGTCAAGCAAATCAACCTTCTTTTTCAGCGCAGTTCTTAAGCGTTCTGCTATACCGAAATATCTAAGGCCAGTTACCTCAGTTGAAATCAGCAAATCAACATCACTCTTCTCTGTTGCAACGCCTTTCGAATATGAACCAAATAGGATGCAATATTTAACCGGATACTCATCTAATACGGATTTGCATGCACTTTTGATCTCATCAAGCGTTAAGATACCGTGCTCTTCATCAAGCGGAACATGCTTTTCAAGCTGCTCTAGCATATAATTGTACTTGAGCGTTCCAATCTTCCCTTCATCATTTTCATAGGTTTTGTACGAACGCAAGGACACACCGAGCAAAACGCTGGCCTGCTCTTGTGTTAATCCTTTGGCTATTCGCAGTTCTTTAAGAGTAGACATAATATCATCTCCTTTCTCTTCTCTTGCATTATACCATATTTGCACTTTCTTGTCAATATAAAAAGTGCAAATTTTGCACCTTGCGACCTTTGCAAAAGTGCAAGTCTTGCACTTTTTAGAAAGATGATATACTTATTATGCCTATTAAACAGCACCTTTAAAGGCGATTCGTGATGAACCGCCTTTTCTTTGCTTACTGCGTATCAATTTTTGATTCCTACGCTATCCCATATTCCTCTTTCATCTCCGCTATCATCTGTGCAAGTTTTTCCTCACATTCTTCGATGCTACCGGCGTAGGTATTTCGGGTGATGCGTTTGCCGTTCACGATTGGAGAGTATCGACCTTCCCACACGTTTTTGCTGACCTGATGAATCGAGCCTGTTCCCTGCCGTCTGTACTTGCCTTTATAAGGCTCAAATTTCGTCCTTGGCGTGGGTTTTGGTGCTTCGGTCGGTACTTGCTCGTCCTCGCTCTCACCGCCCTCAAACTCGGCGTACGCGCCTGCAAGCGTTCCTATCGTTCTGTCAATGGTCTTGGCTGCGGTTCGCATTCCTTCGTCAGTGGCGTGGGAGTAGACATTCAATGTGGTTTCTACGCTTTCATGTCCTATTGTGCAGGCGAGTGTTTTGACATCCATTCCGTACCTCAGAGCCTGCGTTGCGAAGGTATGGCGGAGTGCGTGGAACGGCACTTGCTTACAGCCTGCGTGTTCGAGAATCTGCGAGAGCTTCTTTCTGCATGCACACGGATCGCGAGGCAGGTCTTGTTCTCTTTTATACGGCGACGGGAACAGCCACTTTGACCGTACCTTTTTGCGGTACTCCTTCAGCATCTCGATCAGCGGTAACGGAAGGATGATTGTGCGGTAAGCTGCTTTTGTTTTCGGAGGCATGATGTGCAGTTCCTTATTGAAGTACCGTACCTGCTTTGACACCTTCAGCTCGCCTGTTTCAAGGTTGATATCATCCCACATGAGCGCCAGCAGTTCCCCTCGGCGCAAGCCAGTGGACAGATCGAGGAGGAACATTTCGTAGAATCCTTCCTCTTTGGCTTGTATGAGCAGGCGCTGCATTTCTTCGACCGTAAGCACCTCGATTTCCGCGCTTTTCTTGGGCGGCAGCTTACAATGCGCAGCCGGATTCTGACGGATCAGTCCTTCGACTCTCGCCTTTTCAAGCGAGGCTCGGCAATGGGCGTGTATGCTCCGTATCACCGAGTTGGCAAGTCCTTCTCCGTATATTTCTCGGCGGACGAGCCTGCCGTCGCTTTTAAGGTGCGCGTAGAATTTTTCGAGTGTTCCTGCCGTGACTTGATTAAGAGGAACATTGCCGATTTTCGGGATGATCTGATTATAGATTCTCTGTTCATAGGTGGTCTGTGTGTACGGTCGGAGAGCAGGCTTGCAGTAATTCTGATACCAGAAGTCTATCCACTCTCCGAACGGCATTTCGGGTGTGCACCGAGTGATCTCTGTTGCTCCGATAGTTTCCTTGAGTGCTTCTAGCTTTTCGAGGCACTCTGTTTTCGTTTTTGCAAGCACATTCTTGGTTTTGGGCAGACCGCGTTCGTCGTATCCGATGACGATTCGCCCCTCCCATCTGCCGTCCTTGCGTTCTCTTACTGTTCCAGATCCTGATTTCCGTCGTCTTGCCATGGCTTCAATTCCTTTCCGAAAATATCTGTGATATAGTTGCCGACGATGCCTGATGCATTTCTCTGCATGTCGGTTGTTACGTGAGTGTAGGTGTCGAGCGTGAAGCTCGCTTTGGTGTGGCCGAGAATACCTGCCAAGGTCTTGGGATCGACTCCGTTTGAAGCTGCGTGCGTTGCGAAGGTGTGACGCAGGTCATGGAAGCGGATATCTGGAAGTCCTGCTTCTTTAAGCAGTCGT
>JAZSGD010000006.1:0-2817 GCA_045532555.1 Eubacteriales bacterium
ATCTTCTGTGGTATATTGTGTGTTACCAAGCAAAGGAGGTAACACGCATGGCAAAGATTACGATTGAAGAGCTGTACCGCGGCGAGAAATACGATATCATGAGCGCGGTGACGGCAAAGGCATTGCAGCTCGGCATTGACGTGCGAACCGAGGAAGGTCGGACGTGGATCGAGATGGAACTCGTCCGTCAGACCGTAATAGCAATTGAACAAATGAAAAAGAACGGTGACTGTATTGCCGAGGGAGAACTCGGAGGTGCGGTCACCGTTTCTGTATGAAGGGAGGTGCTCAGGATGGATAAGATCTTCAAGCAGCTCTATCCCGGCGTGAAAGAGGAATACCTGGAACGAGCATTTGAAAAGCTGAAAAAGAACGGTTGCCCGGCAGATGAAGACTTAATGGTGTGGTTCGGCAAGCTTGTGGCGGCAGAAATCCTTGAGGATGCATTGGGGAACGGTAAGCATGATGAAAACCATTGACGAACTCTGGTACGGAAACATCTCGCCCTTCGAGCAATGCACGCGAGGTGACAAGCGGTTGAAGGAGCTACTGAAGCTGGTAGCCAGGAATCGCGAAGAGCTGGACGGTACACTCACGGACAAGCAGAAGGAAACACTTGAAAAGTTCGAGGACTGCATGAACGAGATGCACAGCATCACCGAACGAGATGCCTTCTCCTACGGATTTCGCTTGGGCGTGCAGCTAATGGCCGAAGCCTTTCTTCTGCCGATTGGCGAAGATGAGTAAAACACCCCAAAAAATCAATGGGTCATTTTGACCCATTGATTTTTTTATCTCATCTGTTATCTTCAGTGGGTCAAAATTCCCCACTGAATTTCTGGACGGATTTTTGCCTCTATACATCAAGGTATACCTTGATGTATAGAGGTGTAATTTGGTACGGAGTATATTTGCCCATGATCATGCTTTATACTTTGGTAGGCCAAGGTATAGCAAGGGAGTCAACACCGTGTAAGCGGCATTTGAAGGGGTCTGAACCCCGTTTTTGACGAGATCAGGGCAGGGGTGGTATGTTTGCCCTCGGAAGAGATTTGTGCCTACAAAACAGGGGTTTGACCCCCACTTTCAGAACCTTGTAGGCGATTTTTGAGCAATAGATTTACAGACATTTGAGAAAATAAACTCAAGCTTGGTATAATGATGCCCACAAGCCGTTTTTGTCTGCAAATCGCATACCTTTACAAGGATATTGAGGGCAATACATGGTTTAAAACCTGCACCGCAATAATCAAAGAAAAGGCGGTTGACGAATTGAGAAAAATATGGTATAATAAGCACAAGTAAATAGTGACTTAAGCAATTGCCTCGGCAATTGGGAGAATTACCGTAAAACTGACAGACTTGCGGTAACCTCCACGGCTAACGTACTTTTTGTCGCAGACTCGTCAACTGATGGGATAATTGTCATCTTTTTTCGGCGTCTGCGCTTTCGTGCAGATGCTTTTCTTTTGTCCT
Organism: Eubacteriales bacterium; assembly: GCA_045532555.1. Lineage (GTDB taxonomy): Bacteria > Bacillota > Clostridia > Oscillospirales > CAG-272 > SVTX01. The sequence continues at coordinate 1,477 of JAZSGD010000006.1, forward strand.
TTTTGCTAATCTACAAAAGGGGGAAACCGATATGTTTTCCAAAATCAAACTGTCACTCAGCAGAATCAATTACAAACTCTTCGCGGCACTTCTCGTTCTCGGACTCGCACCGACGATCTACACCACCGTGCGTGTATTCTTCCTCGGTCAGTTGCCCGGAGAGTATTCCTTCTCAATCGCAGGTCAGCTCTCGTGGGTGAATCTGCTTTACGAGATTATGAACGAGGCAATCATCCTTCCGCTGTTCTATTTTATCGGCAAGCTAAAGGACGATAAGAACGAATTCTCGAATCGAGTGAGAACAGGCATGCTGATCTCGCTTGGCGTATATGCTGTTCTTTCTGCCGTGGTGCTGATCTTCGCAGAGCCGATGCTGAAGCTCATGGCGACTGATGCGAGCATCATCGAAGCATCTGCAAGTTACATACGCATAGAGAGTTTCGCAAATATTTTCTCGATTCTCACGCAGTTTGCGCTTGTCGCACTTGTTACTGTGAATAAGAGTAAATATCTTTACGCGCTTACAGGTGCAAGACTTGTGCTGTGCCTTGTGTCAGATACCTTCCTCGTTTCCACTTTGCCCGTGTCGGCAAATCTCGGCGTGAACGGAATCGGATATTCCAACATTATCGTTAACGCGTTCTTGCTCGCGGTATCGCTCGTCCTTCTCGCCAAGGAAGGAATCAAGGTGTTTGGAAAAGCCAAACTCAACTTTGTTTGGACGAAGGAATTTGCCAAGGTCGGCGGTATTTCAGGCGTAGAATCTCTTGTGCGTAACGTTGCCTATATGGTGATGATTGCGCGAATGGTGAACGTGGTCGGAGAGCAGGGAACGTATTGGGTTGCAAACAACTTTATTTGGGGATGGCTTCTTCTGCCCGTGCTTCAGCTCGGCGAGCTGATCAAGCAAGAGGTCGCAGCTGACAAAGAAAACATCCGCAGAAACTCGCTCGGCTACTTCGGCATTACGGCGATTATCTCGGCTCTGTGGTTCGCAAGCATTCCCGTGTGGAAGCCGTTTATGACGCACGTGCTTGGATTCACGGATGTGGATAAGCTATTCAACCTTGTTCTGCTTCTCGTTGGGTTCTATGTCCTCTACGCCGTTCAGAATGTATTCGACTCAACCTTTTATGGACTTGGAAAAACGAATTATATGCTGTTCGAATCCGTCGTGACGAACACGATTTATTACGGTATAGCTTTCATCCTTTACGCGACGAATGTGTGGACTCCTACGCTCACAGGAATTGCTTTGCTATTCGGTATCGGCAACGCATTTGATAGCATAGTGTCGCTCGTGGCGTATGCTTTCTTGCTCAGGAAAGAGAAAATCAATGT
>JAZSGD010000199.1:0-17229 GCA_045532555.1 Eubacteriales bacterium
TGCAATGAACAGCCCCGAGGAGCTTAAAGTTACGATAGAAGGAGAAGATTATACGAACAAGAACGAGATCTTCTGCGACGAGTTTGGCCGTTACTACGTACTCGTAAACAGCATTCCCTCAACTTGCTTTAACACGCAATATCAAGTGCGCGTAGGAGAAGATTCGAACAACTATGCGGAGATCGAGTACAGTGTTATGAACTACATTCAGGCAAGGTTCGAGCACTCATATGATCAAAAGTTCGCCGACGTTGCTTATTCAATGTTCCAATTCTACGCTTGGACGAGCGAGTACGTTGGAACCAAGGTCGTTCCCGAGGCAGCTGCCTGCTCTCACGACCGCACACACGTTGAGGCAAGCAACCAAAAGGCAATTTGCTCGGATTGCGGAACACAGCTTCAGGCAAGTGCAACAACAACGGCGGGCACGCTTAACTCCCTTGACGAAAACGGCGTCGTTACTACCGTTGGCGGTCTTAGCGGCGGCTTGACCTATCAGGTTACCGGAGGCACGTTCGAGGCCAGCGCAGAGCACGGCTTCGTCGGAATCCAAAAGGGCGAAGCGCTCGTAATGACGGGAGACGAGATCGTCAGCTCAACCACAACTAACCGCTTCCATCTGCATTATTACGCATCTGCACCCGTTAAGGTAACGATGAATTACACATACGGAGCGAACAGTGACAAGATCGCAAGTGAGTACTACTATCTGGAGGCGGGAGAAAACTTCTTCTCCGCACTCGAGTGGAGCTTCCTTGCCTCGAAGGGCGACGGTGCAGAATGGGACAAGGTCACGTATTACGGTGAAAATCAAAACTTCAGGCTTGGCAATATCACCGTTGAGCCTCTGACCGATTCGGTTGACTTCATATTGTTCGACTATAAGACCGAGGAGGTCGATACCAGCGCCAGCGCATTCGATTCGGCAACGTACGGCGACGTAAGCTGCTACTTGCTGTATCTTACAAGCGGCCGCTACAAGCTCGGCGTGAATCTTACCTGGGGAGGCGCGATCTCCGAGCTCTACGATCTGACCGCAAGCAGCGGCAGCATCAGCGGAAGCACCAATCTCGTAAACCGTTCCGACGCAGGCCGACTCATTCAGCAGTCCTATTACGGAACAAAGGGCGGCGACGGCTATACGACGCACTATTGGAGATCGGACGAAAATCTTGCCTACGCCGAGTGGAACTACAACCCCGTGCAGGGCGGTGACGCAAACAATAATCAGAGCCGTATTATCGACTTCGAGATCGGCAGTGACTACATCTACATCAAGGCACAGCCTCTCGACTGGGCCAACCACGTAAGCAACGGCGACGGAACATATACCAAGACCGATTCACGTTATACCGAGTGTTATATGGAGAACCGGTATACCTTGATAGACGTTACGGTTACGGATTCCGACACCGACACCAGCACCACCTACAACTATATTCAGGTCGACAACAGAATGGTGGACTATTCGGGCTACGATCATCCCTGCACCACGCAGGAGCTGCCCGCGTTCTACACGCTCGCATATTTCGACGACTATTATTGGTACAACGGAACACAGCCCTGGGAAGGCGCCTTGACTAAAGAGGATAATCTTCCCTTCTGGGGCGACCCTGCTTATATCTCGGACACCACATTTAACTATCAGACGAGCAATACCGAGACCTGGGCCGCGTTCGTAAACGGAACCACCGGGTACGGTATTGGAATGTACGTGCCCAACACGGACGTCTTTAAGGGCGGTAGAGTGAACGGATCGGAGTCGAGTATGTCTGCCGACGCCGCCTCGGGTTACTCCAGCTATTTTGCTCCGCTGAAGGAGCTGCAGATAGTCTGCTATGAGCCGATCGAATACAGTTACCTGCTCTGCGCGGGTAATATTGACGATATAAGAAGCGCATTTAAGGCCAACAAGGATTTTGCAACCAACGCTTCTCTTGACGAAACCAGCATTTCTCAGAAGATCCCCGCAGTTGACAGCATGGCTTCGATCGATTTCTCCGAAAAGGAAAATCTCGCATTCCTCGATTCCGTGACCGATGCAACGCTTTCCTACGACGCGGAAAAGGGCGCGGCAAAGTTCGAAGTGACAGGAAACGACTCGTATTTCTGGATCGACTATTCAGCTTGTCAAGACTTCAGTGATACTACGTACCCCGCCTCAAGCTATTCTTGCATAGAATTTGAGTATATGATCCCCGCAAACACGGCAAAATATCCCGCAGGATTAGCCGCAGGACAGCAGCTTTTCTATCAGGTAGGAAGCACCGTTTCGCCTGACGGAAATTATGCGGTTGGCGAGTTCGTGACGCTCGTGGCAGACGGAAAGTGGCACACCGCCAAGTACTATACCGCGAACATAGGCGCGAACTGGACAGGAAATATCAATTCTCTCCGCATAGACTTCCTCAACAATGCTCTTGGCGCAGGACAGGTCTTCTATCTCAAGTCCTTCAGCATCACGAACGAAACGGCCGGCTCGATTCTTTCCGGTTTCAACGCCGGATTCAGCGGTCAAGATCTCATCACACAGATGACCGATGGCCATTGGGACATGGCGGGTGCCGCGACTTTCAACACGTACGACGGAGATTATATAACCGCCGTAATAGGTAACACAGGAGACAACTACGTCGGCTTTAATCTTGGAGGCTCTGCCGTTACGGGCAAGTATATGGTGATCAAATACCGAACCAACGCGATACCGACAAGCGCGAGCTGTGCGATATTTGCCGCTGCGGGATCCGACACCTTAAACTCGGTCATTAACAATAGCGGAGTTGCTGCTTGTCAAGGTAGGGCATACGGTTTAATTGGTGATGGCAAGTGGCATACTCTCGTGGTCGATCTTTCCGTGATTTCCAGCAACGTAGCTGCAGCGGGATACAACGCGGCGCTTAGCGAAGTAAGAATAGACCTTTTCGACTGCTTCGCGCCCGGTACCGTTATCGATATCGAATACGTCGGCTTCTGTGACGACGTAAGCAAGGCGCAGGCAACGCTTGGAGACGGCGAGTATCTCGATTACGGCAGCGGCAACTGGACTTTGTCCGTAGACTCGGTCGAGATGGACGGAGTGCCCGTTACAAAGAACGGTACTGAATTGGCGATCGGCGCAGCACAAACCTCCGCCCCGACCATCGAGGGAAGCGTTTGGAAGTACGGCGGCTGGTTCGCAATAGACGGATCGGATATCGCAACGGTAGAATGCGGTATAACCGAGGCAGACGGAACCGAAAATTGGTTCCCCGCCAAGCTGGACGGCAACGGTGTCCGCAGATACTACGCAGCCGAGCAGGGCGTAAAGGACTATGTCACCCAGAATAAGGGCTTTAGTGCCTCCACGGTTCCCTATCGTTTGTATTTGGAGGCAGACCTCCGCAGCTACATCGGACAGACGGTTACTATCTCCATAAGAGCAACTACCACAGACGGCCGCTCGATCATCCTTTATTACGTAAAAGTCAAGGTCGCTTCCCCCGAATACAGTTCTCTTGATTTCGTGCTTGCTGCCGATGATCTTTACAATGAGATGTTCGGAGGCGATAATGACGCAATTAGCTCGATCAACAAAGACAACCCTGAAGTCAGAAAGAATGCAGACGGTTCTGTTTCTGTTACCGTTACCGAAAAGACAGTAAATAACACAACTCACAAATGGATAGGTATTCAGCCGAAAGGCAAGGCTGCAACCGGAGGTTATATGGTCATCAGATACAGAACCTCTGCAACTCCCACAAACAGAGAGTTCTATCTCTATACCGCATCAGACGGAGAGAGGGTATCGAGTCAAGATAATATGATGACGTCCTTCGGTCTTGTTGGCGACGGCAGCTGGCACACGCTTGTAATTGATCTCTCTGTTGCCAAAGCAGTGAACGTCTCCCTTGACTACAAATATCACATCAGCGACGTTCGTCTCCAGATGCTCGACCAGCTTGCTACGGGATCGGTCATCGATTTCGCGTATATTGGCTTCTGCAATAGCATCAAGGACGTTCCCGTATACGACGGAGAGATGGTTGAGTACGGTTGGGACGAGTGGGTCACCAATGTCGACTCGGCATATATGGGCGGAGATATCAGCGACGCAAACTATTATGATGGCACTAAAGTTACAGGCGTTTCTGTTAACGCTAACATCGGCCCTGACCAGAATGCCGTTCTCGATGGTACCACTTGGGCACTCAACGGTTGGTTCGGCTTCAACGGACAGTCCGTCGAGAAGCTTAGCATTAGCATAACAAACACGAGCGGTGTGGAGGAGTACAAAGCCGCTATAGAACCTACAACCGCAGGCGTTCCCTCCAAATGGTATAGCACGGATGAAATAACCGATCACCTTATCAACAGCGCCTCGAAATACTCGTACGGCACCGTCGGTTATCGCTTCAATCTTTCTCAGGATCTTTCCGCCTTTGCGGGACAGACGGTAACCCTTGCTCTAAAGGCACTTACCTCCGAAGGACACGAAGTGATTATCTATCGCGTTAAAATTAACGTGCCCGGCACGTTTGCTCCTCAAAAATGGAATGCATCTATAGATGCGTTCCTGTATGACAGAGACGGAGATTTTGCATCGATAGAGGGCACGATCTCCGGCGCAAGCACCAGCAGCGTAAACGGAACGACCATCCGCGATGGCAGCTCGGATTATGCCTCTATATCCGCATCCTATATTCAGTGGAATGCAGGCTGGCTCGTTATAAACGGGCATGACATATCCGGCGTGACTTACACGGTCTACAGCTCCAACGGTACGACTCCCTCCGCAGGAGACGTTCCGTTGATGGCGGCCGAAGAAGGAGTTGTATCTTACGTGACAAACGGCTTGGGATACGTCGGTTCTACTCCTTACAGAATCAATGCGGCAAGCGCTCCGGTCATTGATCTCAGCGATTACGTGGGACAGACCGTAACGCTAGTATTCTCTGCCACCGTTCCTAACGCCGCAAACTCTGTAGAAATTATCAGGGTAACGGTAGAGGTTGTAAAAAGCTGATACGTTTATACAAGTTTAAAACATTCAAAACCCGAGCCCTGCTTCAGCGGGGCTCGGGTGAAAATTTAAAAGGAGCTTTGCTTCGGCAAAGCTCCTTTTTCTGTTGATTTATTTCAAAATTCTTACTCTTATTACACCCTCGATTGCTTTGAGCTTATCAAGAGAATCGGCGCTTGCCTCGCCCGTGATATCAAGAATGGTATACGCAACCTCTCCGCGAGATTTGTTGGTCATATTCTCGATATTGATTCCCTGCTCGGAAAAGCAGGTCGTGATGCTCGAAAGCACCGCGGGAACGTTTTTATGAAGCATACATATTCTCGCGTCTCCGCTACGAGCCATCGAGATCGCGGGGAAATTGACACTGTTGCGGACGTTTCCGTTTGTGAGGTAATCAGCGAGCTCCTGCGCCGCCATAACTGCGCAGTTGTCCTCGCTCTCCTCGGTTGAAGCTCCAAGGTGAGGGATAGCTACGACGCCCTTCACGTTTATTACCTCTTCGGTGGGGAAATCGGTCACGTATGCGGCTACCTTGCCGCTTTCAAGCGCTTCCTTGAGGTCTGCCGCATTTACAAGATCTGCACGCGAAAAATTCAAAATTCTGACACCGTCCTTCATCTTGGCAAGGGTCTCTTTATTGATCATTCCCTTTGTCTGAGGGGTGGAGGGAACGTGAAGCGTGATATAGTCTGCGCAAGCGTAGATGTCGTCATAAGCAGTCGCTTTGGTTATATGGTGATTGAGATTCCATGCCGCCTCTACCGAAAGATAGGGGTCACAGCCGACAACGTTCATGCGAAGATGCACTGCCGTATTCGCTACCATACCGCCGATAGCGCCAAGTCCGATAACGCCAAGAGTCTTGCCTGCGACTTCAACGCCCGCAAACCTACTCTTGCCCTTCTCTACCTGCTTTGCCACGTCCTCGGTCAGAGTGCCTGCCCATTTTACACCGCCGACTACGTCTCTTGATGCGAGCATAAGTCCGCAAATGACAAGCTCCTTAACCGCGTTCGCGTTCGCGCCGGGGGTGTTGAACACGACGACGCCGTGCTCCGTACACCTGTCTATCGGGATATTGTTGACTCCCGCACCTGCTCTCGCTATAGCGCGAAGCTCGGGATTGAATTCCATATCAAGCATATTCGCAGAGCGCACCATAATTCCATAGGGCGCTTCTACGTCCTCGCCGACGTTGAAAAGCTCGCGGTCAAGCTTATCCGTGCCGACCTTGGCTATTTTGTTGAGTAATTTTATGTTTTTGATCATAACAACGAGCTCCTTAATAGTTAGTTTATGTGGAGAAAAGGGCGCTTTCTTGAAAGAAAGCTTGGCAAAGAACTTGCCGCCTTGGGTTCTAACTGTGGTGGAATAACGTTGAAATTTGACAAGTCAAATTTCAACCTACTGAGATACAGCTCATCTTACAGTATAGAATTCAAAGGATATTGCTTTTTTGTGATTTATTTTAAGGCCTCAAAAGCCTTATTGGAAGTTTCTTTGCCTACTTTCTTTTCCAAAGAAATTAGGTCGCCGAAGGCACGCAACCCCCGCATCCCTTTACGCCTTGGGATTTTCCCCGGCAAATTTCTTCATAAACGCGACGAGTGCTTCAACTCCCTCATAGGGCATAGCGTTATATATGGACGCTCTCATGCCGCCGACACTTCTGTGTCCCTTGAGGTTTTTAAGTCCTGCCTTTGATGCCTCGCTTGCGAATTTCTTGTCGAGGTCGGCGTCACCCGTAACGAACGTAACGTTCATCAAGGAGCGCGACTCTGGCTTAACGGGTGCAAAGTAGTAGCTCTGGCTATCGAGATAATCGTAGAGAAGCTTGGCTTTCTTCTCGTTCATTTCTTTCATGACATCAAGACCGCCGAGCTGCTCGATCCACTTATAGACGAGCCCTGCAATATATATAGCGTAGCAAGGGGGAGTATTATACATAGAACCGTTGTCTGCCATGGTCTTCCAATCGAGCATAGTGGGAATGCTCTCGTCGGCATAGCCGAGAAGATCCTCACGAACGATTACAAGAGTAACACCTGCGGGAGCCATGTTTTTCTGTGCGCCCGCATAGATCACGCCGAACTTAGTCACGTCGACGGGCTCGGATATGATGCACGACGAGAGGTCTGCAACCAGCGGAACATCTCCCGTTTCGGGGATATAAGGATACTTCGTGCCGTATATAGTATTATTGAAACAAATGTGGAGATAGGATGCGTCCTGATCGACCATATCCTTTGTGATCATGGGTACGTGGTCAAAGTTATCGTCTTTAGTGGTGGCGATACATTTTGCGTTGTAGCCCATCTTCTGCGCTTCCTTATACGCTTTGCCCGAGAACTGTCCCGAAACCGCGTAGAGCGCCTTTTTGGCGGGCTTGAGGTTGATCAAATTCATAGGAACCGACGAGAACTGTGTGGACGCGCCACCCTGAAGGAAAAGCACCTTATAGTTGTCCGGAATATTCATCAAGCGACGCAGATCTGCCTCTGCCGCCTGAATTATCGCCTCGTAATCGGGAGAGCGATGGCTCATTTCCATTACCGACATTCCCGACTCGCCATAGCATACAAGCTCTTTTGCTGCCTGCTCAAGCACGGGCAGAGGGAGCATGGAAGGGCCTGCTGAAAAATTATAAACTCTGTTCATAATAACCTCCGCAATAAAGATAAAATAAATTATTACTATTATACTACGATTAAAAAATTTCGTCAATAGGTTTTAGCAAATTAAAGCGATAAACTCTTCAAATTTAGACATTTGACCTAAAGATTTTGTTTTGTGATAGCTTTTTTATGCAAAATGGTATTGTAAAAGCCCCCTTGTTTGAAGGAGGCTATGTACGTTAAAGCTTTTTCTTAAGCGTTATATCGGGCTCGAAAGTCTTGCCCGCATGGTCAACAACGCAGAACGCGTTTACAAATCCGCGTGTCATTTTGGTAACAAACACATTCAACCTTGCGCTTACCGTCGCCAGCCTTCCAAGAAGTACTCCCGCCGATGCACCGAGCGCGATTATAATTCCACTTGCAGACACGAGTGATGTCGTTATCGCGGTTGGATCAATATAAAGCGCCTTGAGGTCAAGATTTGTGACCATATTAAACATATTAAAGATCATTTTCTTGCCTCCTGTTTCTCAACTATTCGCTTCAAGATATATTTTGCACCGACCGGGTTGGAATGTCCGACATTATAGACCGCCTTTTGCAGCGCAGCGTCTATCTTCTTTTCGTATTCGGTCGATCTCTTGAACGTATCCTTGACGATCTCGCCGATATTCTTGACATCGCTCTTTTCGATCGACATACCAATCTCATCACGCAGGGTTATCTCGATGGGTGTACAGTTGATCTTCTGCCAGTTTTCATTGAGCACCTTCATCTTCGTGTTGACAAAGAGCGTCGGGCGCTTGGTTGCAAAGCTGAACTCAAACGAGATTCCCGACCAGTCGGTGATCATCAGATCGGACGAATAGATCGATTTGTTGCTCGAAAAATCAAGCTCAAAGGTGAGCCCGTCACCGATCTTGTCGCGCCAACGCTCGACCGTAGCGTTCATCTTCTGACCAAATCGCTTTACGTACTCGGGGTGAGGACGGACGGTAATGTGATACTCGTCGCAAAGAAGTCCCTCAAGCATTTCGTCAATGCAACTGTCAAGAATATTGTCCTCGTTCCACGTGGGAGCGATGAGGATCTCGCGTCTGCCACCCTGCTTGTGCGTTTTTCTCTCTGCCTCACCAAGCGGAATTAGATCGTCCACAAGGGGATAGCCGAATTCAACGCACTCCTTGGCATGCAGACCGTAAACCTTCTCGGTAGCCTGCACTTCCCTCTTTATATGCTCGCCCGCGCAGAATATAGTGTCAAACGCGTCAAGCGATCCCTCTTTCATTCCCATGTGCATACTCATAAGCGCGTGGGGTGCGTAAATATACTCTATGTCCTTCTTCATTTTGGACTTTTTGAGGTAATATTTATCAAGATCGGGGGTGGTCATCAGGCAGACATCACACTCGAGCTTAAGCATAAGGCTTATCGTCTTTTTAAGCCCGATATAATAGGGCTTGATGCGGCGCTCTTTTTTCGCGACCTCAAAGATAACGTCGTCGGGGTCATTGGTGACGTAATGTATCACCATATCCGAACGCGCGAGCAGCTCCTTTATAATTCCCTTGAAATACTTATAAAATCCACTCTTTTCCGAATAGATAACGAGGTGCTTATTTACAATAGAGAAAAATCTCTTGTAATCCTCGTTTTCACGGCGGCGATTTTCCTTTTCTTTCTTTTTCTTCTCCTCGGCATTTTCGTCAAGCTTAAGCTCTGCAAGTGCCTTGCGGCTTTCCTCCAGCGCCTCGTAATCAACGTATTTTTTAGGATTTATCGCTAAGTTGAGAAGCAAAAGCTGAACGACTGAGAGAATATTTCCCGCCATCCAATAAAGAGCAATACCCGTCGGCACGAAGCAGCCGAGATAGAGAGACAGGCAGACCGAAAAGATCATCGTTCCGTATTTGTTGCCGTTTCCCTGCTCGTGCTGAAGCACGTTTGCCTTATTCTGCGCAAAGCAGAGGAACCAAGAGGATGCCGCAGCAAGAAGCGGTATCAAGGTATATATTCCCCAAACCTTCGTCGGTATTGTGGCAAGCTCAAGGCCTAAAAATCTACTGTCAAACGCCGCGATCTTGTCGCCAAGCCAAGCAAAATTCTCGGGAAGCGTATAGCTACCTGTGCGAATTGCTTCGATAAGCGACAGCTCGTACGAGGATGATTCGAGGTTCAGCTTTGCCGCCTCTGCCATAGCAATAATATCAGCATTACCTACACCGAAAAGGTATGTCAAGGGGCGATTGATGATATATACCACTCCAAGCAGAAGAACGATCTGCAATACAAGTGGCACGAGCGTGAGCATCGGGCGGTATTTTGCTCTTTTAAAGAGCTTTGACTGCTCGGTTGCAAGCGTTTGGCTATCGCCGTTATACTTGACCTTGAGCATATTCATCTCTGGCTGTATCTTGACCATCAGGATCGAGTTTTTGTGTATCCAGATCGAGATCGGCAAAAGAACCAGCTTCGTGGCAAGCGTGAAAAGCAGCACGGCAAGACCGTAATTGCCAAGCAACTGCCAACACCATTTCATCAGCACTCCAAGCGGAACGCAGATGTAATACAGTACGTTATTCATCGTTTTCTCCAAACTTTATTTGTATATCTTTCCGATAACCTCGCGGCTCTCTATCGACCAGTTATCTCTGTTTCTCGCGCTTCCGACGATCTTATAGGTAACTATCTCGTCGGCGCGAGTTTTATCCTCAAGCGTGACAGAAAGCTCGAAGAGATATCTTCTCTCTCTGTCCACTCCCTCGGGAATATCAAAGAAGGATTCTCCCGTCTTAAGCGAGGCAAGACCCTCGGACTCGTATATCGTATTCCAGAGCTCGTCCTGCGAGATCTGCGCCGTGCTGGTCTTAAGAGCAGTTCCGCTGTCGCCCGACTTTTTGAAGAGCATCGCTGTAACGCGAGTTCCGTTATCAGAGGCATATCCCGTCTGTCCGATCAACTTTGTATCGCTGATCGCGGCAGGGTGGTCGCCTGTGATTACTATAGTCGCATCGTCGTAAACGCCAAGCATCTTCATCTGCTCGATATACTCGTATATGATAGTAAGACTCTGCTTGAGCGCCATCGTTGTGTCATTCTTTTCTTTGTCGTTTGCCTCTTCCCAGTTAAGATTGTATTTTATAGGGGTATGACATCCGTAAATATGGATAAAGCTGAACTGACCCTTGCTCTCGGTCTTTACGAAATCATTTTCGGTGATATAATCGTAGACGTTCTTCATATCGGCATCATAAACGTCCTCGTCAGCTTCGTAAACTGCGTGCGCATTGAAATCAGGAGTGCTCATCTGTCCGACCACGTCCTTTGCAACGAAAGGCAAGCAGGTGCTCAGCGACAGACGGAGCATGTCGCGCGAGAGCGCAAGATTACTATCTATCTCATATCCGTTTATACCCGAAAGATTCTTGACGTAGTCGGACATATAGTAGGCATCGTCATACGCGTAATATTTTTCGGTGTAGACGTTGACGTCATAGCCTGCATTGTGAAGGGCTCGAAGGTGTCCGCCGTCGGTATATGCTTCTTTAAAGTAATTTAATCTTGTGTCCTCAAAATCGTTCTCCTTGCCCGTCAGTATCGATGCAACTGCGGGATAGGTACGGCAATAGAGGCTTGTATAATCGTTGTAAAAGGTAAATCCGTCAAGGCCTTCGAGGAATTCGGGATCTTTCTTTTGAAGATTTTCAAAATATCTTACGTCAAAACGGTCGATAAGAAAGAACACGACGTTTTTGTCCTTTGAAAGCTCGTTTAAATTCTCATAGGTGAGCGCACTCGGCTCTCTTGGGGAGTTTTCGGATATCGCTCCCGAGGAATCACTCTGCTCGGATTGCGTGCCGAGGTCGGATGCGACCGAAATGCAGCCTACCGTTTGCATTACGAGAATTGCTACAAGCACGAGCGCGGTTGAAACAAAAAATCTCGCCTTGTTCTGCTTCTTCAGTATAATTGCGGCGGCAACCGCGCCCGCGATAACAATGACCCAGATAAAAGCGTTGAGAACGGTTGCAAGCGGACCGACTTCGGTCGTTCCGACGCCGTCGCCCGTAAGCGCGTTTACTCCGAGGTTGAGGTAATACTTCTGCGCAAACGTCAATACGGTCAGCGCCAAAACGACTGCAGAAGCGATATCAAACGCTCTGCCGTCCAGTATCATAAGCAGAACGAAGACAGCAACCGCGATAGCGACCGAAATTGCCGCAACGTAGGGCAGAAAATCTCCGAGTGCAAAGGTGAATTCGCTGATATTTCCGCAATAGGTCTCAAACGGCCCGAAAAAGCAGACCGTCAGCGGTGCTACAAAGGAAAGAAGCAAGGTTGTAAGGAGCTTGTTCTTGAGGGAATACTCTCTCTTCCTTTTTTTATTGATCTTCGTTTTCGACGAAGCTTGTATCTGGTTTTTTTTCTTCGATTTTTTAGTGCTCATTTGCTTCTCCTTCCAAAATCGAGAATGCTTTAAAATCATATTCCGTTCTATTATACATCAAAGTGAGTGACATGTCAATGTCCATTGTGTTAATTTTGCTGTAGTGCAGTAATCTATACAGCATACAGACCTAGCCATTTCTCCGATCTCGGCATATAATGTGAACGAGGGGAGCATCCCCTCGGTATGCGAAAAATTCCGCAAGGTATTTTTCCTTTTATGTTTAAAGTGCCGTTATCTGCGGCAAAAATATTCCTGAAAGATAATCTCGCCGCAGACGGCAACAAAGCGAAAGGAATATTTTAAAGATGATATCGAATATAAAACGAGGAGATATATTTTACGCCGATCTGAGCCCTGTAGTGGGTAGCGAACAAGGGGGACTCCGTCCGGTACTTATAATTCAAAACGATATAGGAAATCGATACAGTCCCACGGTCATCGCGGCAGCAATAACCTCGCGAATGGGTAAAACCAAGCTGCCGACGCATATAGATATTCATGCCAATCGCGTCGGTCTGGCAAAGGATTCGGTAATTCTCCTTGAGCAAATAAGAACTCTTGATAAACGAAGACTCAAGGAAAAAATGGGGCATCTCGACAGCGCTGTTATGTCCCAAGTAAACAACGCCATCGCTGTCAGCTTCGGGCTTGGCGGTACGGCTGATATGCCATCCTACAATGCCCCATCGTCCGCTGCCGTCGCATCGACGGCAAATGCTTATTCGGAAAACGGACAGGACTCCGGCTTGCTCGGATAATATTGTTTTTCGGGCGGCTCGCGCCAAAGTGTATCGAGCCGCCTATTTTTGCGTTAAAACCAATAGCGATCAAAATTTTTTGCCAAATTATTGTAAAAAGTTTGCTCTTGGTATTGATTTTAACTCTATTATGTGGTAAAATATTATCGTATTATAAAAAATCAAATATCCGTTCTCCTATACTGAGTTCGGATAAGAAAGGCAGTACACATGGCTCTTGTAAACACAAAGGAAATGTTTAAAAAGGCATACGAAGGCGGTTACGCTATCGGTGCGTTCAACATCAACAATATGGAGATCGTTCAGGCGATCACCGAGGCTGCGGGCGAGCTCCGTTCCCCCGTTATCCTTCAGGTTTCCGCAGGCGCACGCAAGTACGCAAAGCAGGAGTACCTTATGGCTCTCGCTAACGCGGCTATCAAGGACAGCGGCGTTGACCTCGCGCTCCACCTCGACCACGGCGCAGACTTTGAGATCTGCAAGGCTTGCATCGACGGCGGATTCACCTCGGTTATGATCGACGGTTCTCATCACTCCTTCGAGGATAACATCGCTCTGACCAGAAAGGTCGTTGAGTACGCTCACGAGCGCGGAGTTGTCGTTGAAGGCGAGCTCGGAGTTCTTGCAGGCGTTGAGGACGACGTAGTCGCAGAGCACTCCTCCTACACTCGTCCCGAGGAGGTTGAGGAATTCGTAACGAAGACCGGCGTTGACTCGCTCGCGATCTCTATCGGAACCTCCCACGGCGCATATAAGTTCACTCCCAAGCAGTGCACCAGAAACGAGCAGGGCATTCTCGTTCCTCCCCCTCTCCGCTTCGATATTCTTGAGGAGATCGAAAAGAGACTTCCTGAGTTCCCCATCGTTCTCCACGGCGCGTCCAGCGTTCCCCAGGAGTACGTTCAGGAGATCAACTCGATCGGCGGCAAGCTCCCCGACGCTGTAGGTATCCCCGAGGAGCAGCTCAGAAAGGCTGCGTCTATGGCTGTATGTAAGATCAATATCGACTCCGATATTCGTCTTGCGATGACTGCAGGTATCCGTCGCGTGCTGACCGAAAAGCCCGACGTATTCGACCCCAGAGCCTACCTCACCGTTGCAAGAGCAGAGGTCAAGAAGATGGTCGCTCACAAGATACAGAACGTTCTCGGAAGCGCGGGAACCCTTTGATCTTAAAAAATCGGAGAATCAAGCCCGCCGATCATTCGGCGGGCCTTTTGAATGATTATGAAATTTGTAAATAAAATCAAAACCAACTGGCACGATACGGACGCCCACCGCAACGTGCGCGCCAGCAAAATAATCGAATATATGCAGGAGACTGCAAACCGTCAGTGCGAGGCTTCGGGGCTCCCTCTCGAAAAGCTCCGCGACGAAAGGGGACTTGCCTTTATTCTCGGTGCACTTTCGGTCAACATCTACGCTCCCCTGCACGCATACGAGGAGATCGAGGTGAGAACCTGGTGCAAGGAGGCAAAAAGCTATATTTTCAACCGTTATTTTGAGATATTCAGAGGGAATGAAAAGATCGCCGAGGCAGCTACGACCTGGGTGCTTATCGATCTGAACACAAAGAGTATGGTCCGCGCCAGCAACTACGAATTTATGTCGGGCTGCTTTTATTACGACGATCCCGTCGATCCCTCGGTCCTGATCCCAAAGCCGAGGATCTCAAAGGACGCTCCTCTGTACGAGGTTGGACAAAGAAAGATCGTATATTCGGATATAGACTACAACATGCACATGAATAACACTCATTATCCTGATATGATCTGCGATTTCCTTTCGGAAATGACCGACGAGAATGCCGCTTACAGAGTGTCCTCCATGTCTCTTTCTTACGTAAAGGAATCTCATCTCGGCGCAACGCTTAAGGTCATCCGAGGCGAGATGTCGGACGACGGTCAGATAGAGGCGCGTACTCTCAATGAAAACGGCGAGCCCTGTCTTGATGCAATAGTCAAACTGGAAAAAATTTAAAAAGGATCAAAAAAGTTCATAAAAGCTATTGACAAACGCAATCCTCGGTGGTATACTGTCTAATTGTTTGGGCTTTAAACACCATCTGCCTTATAATAGATAAAGGAGCTTTTATGAACAGATCTCCGGCGGCACATCGCCATCACATCTCCGCTTCGCATCTCCACGCGCTTTTACATGACACGGCGGCTTCGATAAGATCCTTCGCAGCAAAAAACACCGTGCTTGTGATCGCCGCTACACTTGCGATAATTTCTTGCTTTATCGTCACTCCCGACGCCGAATATATCGGATATTTCGACTTCAAGACATTGACCTGTCTTTTTTGCACGTTGGCAGTTATTTGCGCTTTGAAAAATCTCAGGTTTTTCACCATTGTAGCGCGTAAAATCGTCAAAACCGCAGGTAATACGAGAACTCTTGCCATTTCCTTGGTATATATAACCTTTATCGGCTCTATGTTCCTTGCCAACGATATGGCACTTTTGACATTTCTGCCTCTCGGTTATATCTCCCTGACCGCAACGGGCAAGGAAAAACACATGGCAGTGATCTTTATTCTGCAAAATATTGCCGCAAATCTCGGCGGCATGCTGACACCCTTTGGCAATCCGCAAAACCTCTACATATACACCAAGTTCAATATCCCTACGGGAGAATTCATGGGCGTTATGCTCATTCCTTTCGTCCTGTCGATACTTCTCTTCACGGGCTGCTGTCTGTTTATCCCCAAGGAAAGTCTCGAATTGAACGGTGCTGATGAGGACAAAATAAACACAAAGCGCACCGCGTTCAATCTTATTCTTTTCGTTATCGCGATACTCACCGTATTCAGAATAGTTCCCTACTATATCTGTCTGCCCTTAGTTCTCTTTTCCGTTCTTTTCACGGACAGAGACGCGCTCAAAAAGGTTGACTATCCCCTGCTTTTGACCTTCGTTTCCTTCTTTTTGCTTGCGGGCAACATATCAAGGATCGATGCGGTCAACAGCTTTTTCTCGAGTTTGCTTCAAAAGGATGCGCTGCTTACCAGCGTGATGTCCTGCCAGGTCATGAGTAACGTTCCGTCTGCTATTTTACTTTCGGAGTTTACTGAAAACTGGAAAGAGCTGCTTATAGGCGTAAACATCGGTGGAGTCGGAACCCTGATCTCCTCGCTTGCAAGTCTTATCACTTTCAGAGAATACACTTCTCACGTCAAGGGAAAAACGCTTCAATACGTCGGTCTTTTCTCAGCTTTCAACTTTGGATTTCTGATAATTCTGACCGCCGTAATGATGATAATAAGATAATAAAAAACGATCTTTGCGATATCTTCGCAGAGATCGTTTCTGTTTAATAAAAAGTCTGTTTTGAAAACGTCTAAAAAGAGGTTGACGGAGGATCGCGCCCTCATCGAGCATTATCTATGCGAGTTAACCTATCTTAAGGCTATAATAGATCCGGAAAGAATTGATCACCATTAATTATTCTTTTTTGTTGACTTTCCTGAAAAAATATGCTACAATATTCGATGAAATAAAATTTTAAGGAGGATAATATGACTTTAGAAGAATTTCTTACTAATCTGGTTGCTACTATAGTGAACTGGGCAACAAATACGGGAATAAAGATCGTGATCGCTCTGATAGTGATGTTTATCTCGTTCAAGATCATCAATGCCGTAGGCAAAAAGATCGCTAAGATCGGCGAAAAGAAAAATGCGGACAAGACTATTATGAACGTTCTGGTATACGCATTCAAGCTTGTACTCAAGTGTCTTGTAACCGTTTGTCTCATCGGTTATCTCGGCATCGACACCAGTGCGATCACCGCACTTATTGCATCCTTGGGCGTATGCATCGGTCTTGCCGTAAACGGAACACTCTCCAACCTCGCAGGCGGCGTGCTTATTCTCATTACCCGTCCCTTCAAGGTCGACGATTTCATCGAGGCCCAGGGCGTTTCGGGCACGGTTTCGGATATCCGTATCACCAGCACCAAGATCATCACCCCCGACAACAAAGTTATCTACGTTCCCAACGGCACTCTTGCTAACGGAAATATCATCAACTATTCCGAAAAGGAAACCCGCCGCGTAGATATCGACTTCTGCATAAGCTATGCTTCCGATGCAGAGAAGGCAAAGGATATTATCACCGAGATCTGCGAAAAGCACGAGCTTGTTCTCAAGGATCCTGCCGTTTTCGTAAGAGTTGGAGCACACAGCACATCGGGACTCCAGATCAAAGCTCGCGCTTGGGTAAACGGCGCTGATTATTGGACGGTTTTCTTTGATCTTACCGAAGCCGTTAAGGCCGAATTTGACAAGAACGGAATCGAAATTCCTTTCAATCATCTCGACGTACATATCAAAAACAAATAATCGTTTAAGGTAAAAAACACGGAGTTTTTCAACTCCGTGTTTTTGCTATATTAAAG
>JAZSGD010000328.1:0-2674 GCA_045532555.1 Eubacteriales bacterium
GGTGTCCAAGTGAGCTTGGGTTATTGCATTCGCAAAGCCTGAGCTCTATTTTTATTTTCGGAGGTGTTTTATGAAAAATACGAAGGTTACTCTTGTTCCGCTTACGGCAGATGACCGTGAGCAATTTATCCTTGACAATCAATGGGCGTTTAAGTATGGCGCGATGATGGAGTTCGGTGAGCGTAACGACCATATTGACAATAACGGTGAGATCATCTCTCGCGCAACTATTGAGAAGTCCATCGACAATCCCAAAAGCGAAACCTACCGCATTATGCTTGACGGGGAGAAGGTTGGTGGCTTGATACTCACGATAGACAAGGAAACACATCATAACCATTTGGATATTCTTTTTGTTCTGCCCGAAGCGCACAGTAAAGGCATTGGCTACGGTGCATGGAAAGAGGTTGAGGCTCTGCATCCCGAAACAAAAGTATGGGAAACCTGCACGCCCTATTTTGAAAAGCGCAATATCCATTTTTACGTAAACAAGTGCGGTTTTCAAATCGACCAATTTGGGTGCGAGTATTTTCAGCCCGAGCACGTAATGTTCGAGGATGAAACGCACGATCCAGACGAGGGGCCTGATGAAATGTTCCGTTTTATCAAGGTGATGAAGCCGTAAGCCCTTTTCTGACTACAGCGATGCAATAACTGCATATCGATAGAGAAAGCGGTGAGCCGGAGTATTGCAAGGTCGAATACGGGAATTTCGCTGGGGCGAATATTTGCTCGCTCTCCGCCTGGCAAACAAGCTTGCCGTTTCCGAGCGGCAAATGCGAACCCATGCGACATACGTCGCCGGGGGCGATGAGAGTACGGATCACCAAAAAGAAAAACAACCCAATCCGAAATCGGATTAGGTTGTTTTTGGTGAGCCGAAGTGTAGTTAAATCGAACTCAAAAATTAGAGCCGGGGATTACCCTTTAGATTTAACATGATACTATAAAAATGCTTACAGCCTTATTTTCAAGGCGGGAACCGTACCTAAGCTGGTATAGTCAACCCAGATAGAGCTATTACAATGTCCGTCTGTGCTACTTCTGTATGCATAGCCGCTACGGTTACAGTCGGGCGAGCGATGATACCACCAGCCGTTGCCGTAGTAGTCCTCCGTTGTTATCATCAGCGCTCCGAGTGCTCTTGAGTAATCCGATGTTATCATCTCTCTCGACTCATCTGCGGACTCGGAAGAAGAAAATCCGTAGGCTTCGTTGGTTGCTTCCTCTTGAGAAAGAAGGAAAATCTTATCGTTGGTATTTTCACAAACGTATTTGTTAACACCTCCGTTATGTGCGGTTTCGTTGCCGTGGGGGTTAGTGCTCTTTGCGCTGTTATCCACCTCGGTGATCAGAATTATTTCCTGCTGAAGCGCGCTGAATGCCGTTTCGTAGAAGGTTGCGTTAAGCCAGGCTCTTATTTCGCTGTACTTATAGTTATTTGCATAGGTGCCCTCGGGCACGCCGTCTGCGTTATTGTAGTATGTTTGATACCGGTCATAAAAATCCCATTGATATGGCAGGACGTCAATTATGCTATCGCAAAGGAGGAACGCCTCGCCATTTTCCTCGGAGAGTATTCTCCAACGGATGGGCTCAACCTTGAAGTAATATACGGTTCCTTTCGTTATGCTTGCTCCTGTGGAGAAGGTAAAGTCATTATAGTGAGGATCTGCACTTACCTTGGCATAATAGCATCCGTCGTCACCCAGGTAGTAGCCACGTTCGTCGGTGGTTGAGGTAATGGTTACGCTATCGGACTTTACCGTCTGGGGATATTCACCAAAGTAGATGTAATCACCCTCGCGGGTGTATGCCTTTTTGCCCTCTTTACCGCAGGTAGTACATACTCCGTCCTTGAAGGTGTGTATATCCTCAAGGCATTTGCGAAGGGCTGCTATCTCCTCATCCTTTTTCGCGGAGGCCTCGTTAATCTCGCCTACCAAAGCCTCGAGATTGGTTACCGTGTCATTAAGGCGGACAATCCGAGCTTCGAGATCCTCCTTCGTGCTGTTAAGCGAAGCCGCCTTTGCTTCAAGAGTCTCAACCTGCTCCTCAAGCTTTGATATTTCCTCCAAAAGTGCGTTGGAGTTGCCGTCCATAAGTGCCTTAAGCCTTGCGGTTTCGGTCTCAAGGTTTGTGATTTCTTCCTCAAGCGAGGCCTTTTCAGACTCAAGTGCGATCTTCTCCGCGCGGAGTGTTTCAAGGTCTGCCTTGAGTGATGTTATCTCGGCAGACTGCTCCGCCTTTTCTGCTTCCAACTCAGCTATCTCATCGTTAGCTCCCTCGAGCTGTTCTGTCAATTCCGCAACCTGAGCGCTTAACGCCTCAACATCGCCGTCAGAGCCTGCACAGGCCGTCAACCCAAAAAGCGACGTGCAAATGAGTATTGTAAAGAGAATTAATGATATTATTTTTTTCATTTTGTTTTTCCTTTTTATTCTTTTTGTTATCCTTTGCTTTCCTATGCGTTAGGGGGATAAAGTTTCCTATCCCCCGATTTAGTTATCCTTGCAGAACAACGTCTTCAATCGTTGCCGTTTCTTCTTTTGGTTCTTCTTTCTTTACTACGACAGCTCCGCCGCATTCGTTACAGAACTTATCCTTTGCCGTCGCTTTTTTGCCACACTTTTCACAAGCGTATTCTTCTTTTACCACAACTTTCTTTTCAATT
>JAZSGD010000333.1:0-9384 GCA_045532555.1 Eubacteriales bacterium
TTGTAAAATCCCATTTCAGCATTGCCATCACACATCCAAAAACGAGAGCGCCTATCAGTACGAGAGAAGCGGCTATGACAAGCCAGATCTTTATTGCCTTGCTCATTCTGCTTTCTCCTTTCTTACAAAACATTTTTTAACGCCTAAAGCAAGCTTTTTGGTAAGCAATATAATGCCTTTGGTTGCTCCGTGGCAGCCGAAAAACATAAAGATCGCAAGTCCCGCGCAGACGATAGCCGCACCGATCATGGCAACACCTACAAGAGCGTTGTTGAATATAGCAAACGTAATGCCGGCAAACGCGACTCCAAGGGCGGATGCGGCAAGTGCAGCGAATACTGCCCAGACAGAAACGATCAGAGACCAGAGCACCACGTAGATCGATAGGATCACAACGAAAGCGGCGGCAACCAACGGTAGCCATATCGGTGAGCCGAGTATTAAAAGCACGATTTCCCAAGCCTTCATTCTTCTTTTCGGCTTGATCCTTTCCTTTGCGATCTTTGCAAGGGGAATGTCAGATATGATCTGTGCCGAGATCTCGTCTACAGACCCAACGCCCGCAACGGCGTCCTCCTCACTCAATCCGTCTTCGATACGGTCGTCGATCATTTCGCTATAAAAGGCAAGACGTTCTTCAAGCTCTTGCTTCGGCAGTCCGACGAGATCCGCACGAAGCTTGTCGAGAAATTCTTGTTTAAGCATTTTCCGTGTCCTCCTTGGTTATGAATTGGTAGATAGACATGACCTCGCGCCACTCGTTCTTGAATTCCTCAATGCGCTCAAGGCCTGCCTTTGTAATATGATAATATTTTCGCAATCTTCCGTTGTGCTCTGCGGTTCGGACGGTCAGCATTTTCGCCGTTTCCAATCGTTTTAAGATCGTATATAGGGTGGATTCAGACATTTCCGTATAGGGCTTCATATCTTTTATGATCTTATAGCCGTATGAATCCTCGTCCTTGATAGCAGCCAATACGCAAACGTCGAGTATTCCGCGTTTTAATTGAATATCCATATAAATCTCCATTCCGCCGCCGGCGGCGGCACAAATAGCAATCGATGAATTTTGCTGCGAAGGCAAAATTCGCGCGTGAAAAAGCACACGTAACCGTTAGAAAGAAGTAACTTTCACGCTATACCACTCCTTACGTAATACATCATATCACGAAGTATTGTTTTTGTCAAGGGTTTTTCAAAAAAATTTTAAAAAACAAGAAAAGCTTCGGAAACTCAGCTTGTTTTTACCTTTGATTTGGTGAGCAAAGAAAAACAAGTACCGTTTTGCGCGAAAGAAGTGATAAGAAATTGCATTAGGGCTAATAATACACCATAATGTAAGAACAAACATAACTTTTAGGACAAAATCTTTTGTTGTACGGTTTTAATTTGACTTAAAATCGTTGACTTTTGAGGGGCGTGGTGCTATAATGTATATACAAATGGGGATTCCCAAAATCTATTGTAATTTTATGGAAAACGGGCACTATGCCTGTTTTCTGTTATGGTGAATATGAAAAAAAACGTATTAAAAAGGATTGTTTCCGTATTTTTGCTTTCATGCTCGATCTTTTGCGCGGGATGTGCAGCCGATCAGGATGATGATAAATATATGGACGGACAAAGATTCGAGGTGGAAGAAGAGAAGGTCTTCTATACCGACGAGCAGAAAAGGGAATATACCGAAAAGATATTTTTCTTGGTTGAAGATCTGCTGTATTCGCAAAAGGGACTGATTCTCTCTGATGAGCAGAAGGAGAGCGCCAAGGCTGAAATCTTTGAGGATGTCGTTCCGATATTTGAAGAAAACGAAATAAGAGAAGAGGAGCTTGAAAAAATTTTTGCACTCAAGCTCGATTTTGTCGCGCCTGCGGACATTTGTAAGAGCTATACCGACTGTGTGAATATCGTGGGAAGCGAGCGAACGGGCGGAATCGTCTACGGGGTGCTTGGCAAATGGTACGACTACAAAATAGAGCAATCGAGCCAAAAATATGATAAATACGGATATAGTAGATATCTTGAAGACATGCAGAGATATCAGCGACAGAAAAAAGAGCTCGAGAGCGATATCGGTAAAGAAAACATCTCCTCTGTCATAGGCATGGCGAACTTTATATGTATATCAACGGACAAAACGGGAGCGCTTGAAGGAGGTGGCCTTGACCTATTTCTCGGAGATAAAACGGACGGTTTTATCCTCAGCGTTTTACGCGAGCAGATAAAGGGCTTGCAAAGCTCTCAGATGAGCGCAAAGCAATGGGGAATTGCTACAAGGATAGCTTGTGAGATCATTTTGCTTGACAGCAATTACGATAAGCAGATTGATGAGCTTATAAGGGAAGAATGGCGCGCGCTCGAGGAAAACATCCATATAGCAGAGGAGCTTGGAGAGAGCATTCCCGCATTTTTGGATCTTTGCTCGGCGGCTGTGAAAAAAATGAGTGCTGAGGATATAGGGAGGCTCCGCGCGGCGAGCGGGGATGCCCGTATATCGATAATGTGCTCTGCCATAAGCAAATGCGAGAATGAATTTTTTGCGTGGGCTGAGGAAATAGAAAAAATATGTCTGAGCACCGAGAGAGAAGCTGAGGCAATAGAATCCTTGGGAAAAACAGATGAATTTGAAAGCTACAAATCTGCGCGCAGGGATATCTCTGCGGCAGAGGTCTTTGAATATATAAAGATTTGCGGAGCTTCAAGCGAAAGCGAGGTATCGCGCGCGGTGGAAGACCTGAGAAAAGCGGCAGAGGATCTCGCTTTTGGAATGGCACCGTATTTTACGTTCGCAGTCTGCACGTCGGGAGGATCTGTCAATGATTAAAGCAATATCCCTGGAAAAAAGCTACGGTAATAACAGAATCATAAAAAACGTGGGGCTTAACGTCGACCGAGGAGAATTCGTGTCGATCATGGGAAAGAGCGGCAGTGGAAAGAGCACTCTTCTTGCGCTTTTGTCGGGTTCTCTTGCGCCTGATTCGGGCGAGGTATATCTCGACGGTGAGAGTATAATCGGAATAAGCGACAAAAAGCTTGCAAAGCTGCGCAGAACCAAGCTTGGCTTTGTGTATCAATCACTAAATCTTATTCCCACCCTCAATGCACGGGACAATATACTGCTTCCGCTGTATCTTAACCGCGAGAGCAGGGAGGAATCTGAGGAAAGACTGATACAAACGGTAAAATTTCTCGAAATAGAGAGCTTGCTGAAAAAATATCCCGCCGAGCTTTCGGGAGGACAAAGGCAGAGAGTTGCAATAGCGAGAGGGCTTATACATTCTCCGCAAATAATTATGCTGGACGAGCCCACGGGCAGTCTTGACAGCAAAACCACGACGTCCGTAATGGAGCTTTTGTGTAAGATAAACTCCGAGAAGGGAGTTACTATTCTGCAAGTTACTCACAGTGAAGACGCGGCGGCATATTCTGACAGAATAATACGAATGTCCGACGGCGAGGTCTTGAGCTGATGAGGATATATTTAAAACATATATGGCGTACGATAAAAGCGCACCCATTGCAGCCGATACTGATACTTTTGACGGTAATGTTAGCCGTCGGAGTAGCTGTAACTGCGTTCAGGTTCCAATTCGCTTTTGAGGACTATGCCAGAAATCTTGAGGACGAGCGGAGAGCGCTTGGAGATATAACGGTGTCGCTGAGTTACGACTCGGAGGAGAGGCTATTGTTTGCAGATGATGCAAAAGAGATAGTCGGGGATTATGGAGATGTGCTCGGGCAGTACGTTCTGACGGGATTTATGTCCGATGGAAACAAAAGAACAGGTGTCACGGTCTGTGCGCTTGATCTGTTGGCGGCAGACAGGTATTTTCAGTTCAAATACCTTGAGTACGGCAAATTTACTTCTTCAAATATCGACTCTTCGGTGATAATAAGCGAAAGCTTTGCCGGAAAAAACAAGTTGAGTGTTGGCGACGAGATAGAACTTTCGATGCTTGGAGAGCAGGTAAAATATTCCGTGCAGGGAATAGCAAGGGATATGGGCTGTCTTGTGTCGGGTGACGTTATGATCTCGCATGCGTCCGCGGTGAGATTGCTCGCACAAAGATCTCCCGAAATAGCGGCTCTTGGCGATAGCTTCGAGCCCGCAAACAAGATAATGATAAAAATATATGACAAGAGCGACGTTGAACGAGTGTTTTTGATGCTCAAATCAAGCGATGAGTTTTGCGACGATTACGTGGAGGACACGGCGCTTGATTCCTCGGTCGATATGGGTCTTGTTGCGAAAAGGATGGGAGTGGCATTGCCAGCGGTATTGCTCACGCTTTTGTCTGCGGTTCTTTTGATCACGGCGCTGGCGGCTCTTGACTCCCGAAGAGCGCACGAATATGCTCTTTTCAGAACAGCAGGGGCGGATGTCGTTCGCTTGTCGGCGCTGCGCCTCACGGAAAGCTCGATCTATGCGCTCATTGGCGGGGCGCTGGGCGTTTTACTTGCAAAGCCGATGCTTGTGGGAGTCAGCTCGCTTTTTGAGTGGCAAAAAACTGCCGTTGAGGTAGAGTGGAGCGGCGCGCTGTTCGGATTTTTAATGGCGTATCTGCTTATGGTCGGATGTACCTTGACGAATATATTAAAGCAAAAAGGGGCCGAGCTTTACACGGAGACGTCTCACGGGGAATATTACGGACTCAGAAGCGGCTCCGCTGGGGCATTCATTCTGTTTTCTTGTGCTTTTGCAGTATCCACGGCGGTTACACTTGCCCTGCCCGCAGGCAAAAGAATGATACCGTCAGCAGTGGAAGTGTGTTGTCTGACGGTGGTGGCATATACGGGCACACCGTATGCAGTAAAGTGGTTCTCTCGGGTGATACAGAAGCTTATAAACCGACGTCGCCCGATGCCGCAGCTTCTTCTGGCGCAAAAAAATATAGAAAACAATTTTTCAATAAAGCACGTGAGCAGGCAACTAACGGTGCTGCTCTCGCTCCTTGCGGTTATATTTACGTGCTGTAATGCAATAGCAATCCAACAGCGACAGTTCGAGGATGCGTTTAAGGGCGAGCTGTTGGCATATAATATGCCCGAATCTGTCGCCGATGAGCTAAAGGAAACTCAGCAGGCGCAAGGTACAGTACAGTTTGCGATACACCCCGATGCAACGGTCAACGAAAAATATTCCATAATACTTTTTTCGGCGCAGGGAGACGTTGATAAGTGTCTGAATAATGAGGTGCTGTCTAAAAAGCTTCCCGAAGAGGGAGAGATCGTCGTGTCGAAGGGAATTGCAGTCCTGCTTGGCGCAAGCGTAGGAGATAGCGTGAACGTCAGCGTACAAGGAAACCTTCATACGTTCATCGTAAGCGACGTAATCAAGGAGAGCGCAAATATAGGATACGTTTCCTCCGACGTTGTCGGGGAAGGAGAAAAGCTATGGTGTATCCGCGCGTCAAGTCCTGATGAGGCGGCGTGTGAGAGGATAATAGACAGCTTGAATTCAAGAGGCGTTCTTGCGGTGTATTCAAAGGAATACGAAATTAGGGGATTTGATACCGTGGTCGGCTTTACAGAGCTGATATTCTGGACGGCTGTGGTCGCGATCCTGATCTCCCTTGCGGGTTGCTTGAATATGATCTTTGAGGCGTATCGGGTGCGAAATCACGAAAGGCACATTTTGAATCTTTCGGGAATGGAGAGAAAAAAGATTCGCGTTATGGGTCTGTATGAGGGGCTTACGGTAATATTTGCATCTTTGATCCTTTCGCTCTTTTTCGGAGGACTCCTGTGCATACTTGTAAACATGTGCGTTCAGTCGTTCGGATTCGTGCTGTTTTAAAAATATCAAAACAAAAAAGCCCTTTTGCAAAAGGGCTTTTTGTTATATTGAAATAAATTTTACAGCGTAGAGCCGAAGTCGGTAACTATGGTCTGACCTGTGATCGCTCTCGACTCGTCGGATGCGAAGAATAGAAGCATATTTGCCACGTCGTCGGGCATGCAAGGCTGAACCTTGAGGTCGTTGTGCTTCATCATCTGACCGAAGATGTTCATATCCATATTGGAGGGATTCATTCCCGCAACCATGGGGGTCACGATAGTGCCGGGACAGATCGCGTTACAGCGCACGTTGGTGCCTGCAAAACGAAGCGCGGTGTGACGGGTAATACCGATAACAGCCGCCTTGGAGGCAACGTAAGCTGCGCCGCCGCAGCCCATAACGCCGGCTACGGAAGCTACGTTGACGATAGAGCCGTAACCCGTCTTTGCCATCTCTGCGCTGATCTCGCGCATCATGCACATAGTGCCCTTGGTGTTGATGTCTATAACGCGGTTCATGTCGTCGTCGGTAAAGCTGTCGATCGCTTTGAGGCCCTCGTCAAGAACACCCGCGTTGTTGATAAGGATATCGACCTTGCCGAATGCTTCAAGAGTTGCATCAAGAACTCTCTTTGCGTCCTCTGCCTTGGAGATGTCGCTGACAACGGGGAGTACCTCGCCACCTGCCGCGCGGATCTTTTCGGCAACGTCAAGAAGGGGAGCTTCACGGCGACCGGTAATAACTACCTTTGCGCCCTCTGCGGCAAATTTAACGGCGGTTGCCGCGCCAACGCCCGAGTTTCCACCCGTGATGATTGCTACTTTGTTTTGTAAACGGTTCATATTAGCCTCCATTCCACCGCCTGTGGCGGCATTAATTTTAATTTGTATCTGATTTTATTGTAACATAAAAGTCGGGGAAATACAAGAGGGGTGTGGAAATATCGTCACAAAATGATCCAATATCTGATATGCTAATTACGCAGAAATAATATCCGTCGATTTCGTAATAATACAATGTATTCTCGGGAATGTTACGTTTCTTTTCTGTTAAAACGAACTCTACCTTCCGAGGTGTAAAATATATCTCGTATTCATAAAGCTTATCGACCTGAATATCTGTCACATTCAAATGATTTATATATCTTCCGTTTAATTTGAGTGACGTATGCAAGTCAAGTTGTCCGTTTGATTCAACCAAAAACAGAGCATCTGCCAGCTTTGAATAGGTTTCATCTGCATAATCGGTATAAATATTAAAATATCCTAAGATTTGGTATTCTTCATAATCATCTTCGATCGAGCTCTCAAGCGTGGCAATAAAGTCCAAGTTCTTGTTTTCTTGCTTTGGTTTATCTAATTGCGGCAGAATGAACGACACGATCATAAGCAGACAACCGACACAGAAAATTATCCAACCTACTATTCTCCATTTGTTAGTAGATTTTACATGATAATTTTCCGTAATTTCTAACTTTTCCGGGAGCTCTTCCGTACATGCTCCGGAAATGATGTCAAGCTGTTTTTGAGCAAGTGTTGAAAGAACAAGTTTTGGGGCTTTTTCCTTAATATTTTCAAAAAGCACAATCGCTTCATCAACGTCCCCCATCATCCGCTTGGTAACGGCTAACTGATAATAATGGCGCAGGAGAGAAAAATAAGCACCGTTCTTCTTTTTTGAATGTTTTGCAATGTCTTTTTCCAAAAGAGCACAGACAGACACATAGTCAGCATCGGAAAAATTGCGGTAAAATTCGTATCCCTCTTTATTTTGCTTTTTGATCTTTAAGTTTGGATTGGACTTAAGATAGCTATCGATTTGATCAAGATTTTCCTTTACTCCTTCATAATCCCCGCGCTCAAAGCAAACGCGGCAGAGCAACAGATGTCCGAAAATCCTTTGCTGAACGTTTTTGTGATGTATCAGAATAGAAGAAATGATGTTGTGGGCGGCTTGATAATCGCCGATAGCAAAGCATAAATTCAACTTAAATGAATAGTCATGCCGAAACGGCGGGGCAGAGATGATAGCTGCGTATTTTTCGGCATCGAGCTCTTTCCATAACGAAGGCATAACCGTTACTCTGACAACGAAGACTAGGACTAGATCCATACATATGTAAAAGCACACAAAATAGAATATGAACCAAAGGGAATCCTCGATCAGCAGAATCGGTAATAATAAAACCAACATCAGGAGCAGCGACAAAATATAATATAGTGCGATAGCTTTCTTCGCGGAATTTTTCTTCATAGTTTTTTCCTTCCGTTTTGCAAAAAGCGGCTTGGAATAAGGCTTCCAAGCCGATTAAAAACCTTATTGTATTATTCCCATTCAATAGTTCCCGTGGGCTTGGGAGTCAAATCGAAGAGAACACGGTTAATTCCTTCTACCTCGTTGGTGATGCGGGCAACGATCTTATGAAGCACCTCGTAGGGTATCTCCTCGATGGTTGCAGTCATAGCATCCTTTGTGTTGACCGCGCGGATTATTGCGGGCCAGCCCTCATATCTCGAATCGTCCTTTACGCCGACGCTCTTGATATCGGGAATTGCAACGAAATACTGCCATACCTTCTCGGCAAGTCCGCAGTTGTCGAATTCCTCACGGAGAATCGCATCAGCCTCGCGGAGCGCGTGGAGACGGTCGCGGGTGATCGCGCCAAGGCATCTTACTCCAAGACCGGGGCCTGGGAAGGGCTGACGGTAAACCATAGCGTGAGGCAGGCCAAGCGCCTCGCCAACTACTCTGACCTCGTCCTTAAAGAGAAGCTTTACGGGCTCAACGAGCTCAAACTGAAGGTCATCGGGAAGTCCGCCAACGTTGTGGTGGGACTTGACCGCCTTTTTACCCTCTGCCTGCTTGATGCTCTCGAGAATGTCGGGGTAGATAGTGCCCTGAGCCAAAAATTCTACGGCCTCAAGCTTTCTTGCCTCGTCGGCAAAGACCTCTATAAACTCCTTGCCAATGATCTTTCTCTTGCTTTCGGGGTCGCTGACACCTGCAAGAAGATCAAGGAAACGGTCGGTCGCGTCTACGTATATAAGATTTGCGTCGAGCTGATTTCTGAAGACCTCGATAACGTTTTCGGACTCATTCTTACGCATAAGACCGTGGTTTACGTGAACGCAAACGAGCTGCTTGCCGATAGCCTTTATGAGCAACGCTGCCACGACGGAGCTGTCAACTCCGCCCGAGAGAGCCAAAAGAACCTTTTTGTCGCCAACCTGAGCGCGAACCTCTTTGATCTGCTCTTCGATGAAAGCGTGCGCGAGCTCGGGAGTTGTTATACGTGCCATTGTTTCGGGACGAATAGAATTCTGCATATGTTTTCCTTTCTTGTTTTGGCAGGGGATACCCTGCAATTCGCTAAAAACTTAAGGATAGATAATCATTGATCGATCACGAGTCTTAAGAGAGCTCATCACCCTTTTAAAACCCAAACCGTTTTTATCTTTTGCTTTCCTTGGGGAAGTTCTTTGGAGAGTGCGAGAACGCTTTCTTTCAAGAAAGGTTCTCGCACGCATCCTTTTTAGTTCGTATAGTTGTCGAAATATCCCTGAACGAGAACGACGGGAGTGCCCTTATCGCCCGAGCCGCTTGTC
>JAZSGD010000053.1:0-1717 GCA_045532555.1 Eubacteriales bacterium
TGCGGTCCTGACGAGCCATCGGGAGAGTCCCAATCAAAGAAGATAATCATTCCGGCGACAGGCTCGGCAGAACCGTCTACCCATTGTCCTCTATCTTTGAACCATTGCACACCGTTGACACAGCCTGCATATTTCGGGATAACGCCCGTGTCGATATATCCGCACTCGTTGGCACACCAAGATACGAAGCAGGCACACCATTCAACTCTTGAGCCGAAGCCGTACCAACTCCAATAAGGATCTCCGCCAACATTACCTATCTGAGTAAGTGCTACCGTTACGATTTGGTCATCAGAATAGTTGATACCATACAGAGCCGCCGCCCATAGCGAATTGTTTTCGGGTTTTAGCAGTTCCGTCAGGTAGTCTTTCTGTTCCTGATTAAAGCCGTATTGCGAAGCCATTTCATCAACGGTCTTATGAGCAACCGTGATATACAGATAGGTTCTCGTTACAGTTGTTTCCGTCTGTACGATATTTCCGTTCCCGTCATCGGTTTCGGTTATCACGGTTTCCGACACACTCTCTGTTCGGGAGCTGACTTCATTCATTTCCCAAAACAAGTCTTTGAGCAGTTGCTTCTTGTTATCGTCCATTGTGGCAACCTCTTGAGGGTTGTCAGGATCGGTGTTTGTCTTGACCGCATACACGGCAAGAACATCTTTCCAAACTGCACGACTGCCACTCATTTCAAGCACATCGTAGGTAGTTCCGTTTCTGATCTCCAAGAGCTTGTTGTCGTACTCGGTATTGATTTCCTGAACGGCAGTCTGCATAGTCTGTCCCGTTCCTGAGTCCTCTCCTGAGAAGAAGATACCAAACACCGAGCATAGAATAAGGGCGATAAGGCAAATGACAATGATAATAACAACGGCAACCCAACCGCCTGCAGCAATCGCCGCTACAAGTCCTTTGACTGCGGCTATAATTGCTTTTACAACTGCGACAGTTGCCTTTGCAATCCACTTTGCCGCAACGACTGCGGCTTTAGCGGCCGCACGTGCTGCCTGCGCCGCTGCTCTTGCGGCTTTGGCACTTGCCTGAGCTGCTTTCTGTGCGGTCTTAGCCGCTTGCTGAGAAGTCTTAATTGCCGTCTTTGCGGTACGCTCTGCGGTTTTGACTGTCTTTCCGGTGGTCTTAACTGCACCTTTGCCGACTGTCTTGACTGTTTTCTTTCCCGCCGAAGTTACAGACTGCTTCACGGTCTTTTCAGCCGACTTCTCAACCGTTTTTACGGTTTTAGAACCCGCTTGCCTTACCGTATGCTCTGTGGTTTTCTCGGCGGTTTTAGCCGCCTTATTGCCGACATTTTCAGCCTGCTTCTCAAGAGCCTTTTCAGCTCGTTTCTCTTTGAAACGGTCTATGCCGTCTTTTGCTTTGTGAATATTATCCTTTGTGGTTTCTAAACCTTTCCGACCAGCTTTGTCGAATTGGTGGATACCTTCGTGTACTGTGGTGTCAACACCACGCTCAAACTTATCGGAAGCATATTCATCAGCAGAGTTCTCAGCAGCATAGGTGCTGTGTTCGGCTCTTTCTTTGGTAGAGATATAGGCTCGTTTCATTCGCTCTCCGGCAACGGCGGCTTTATCAATGGTCTTGATAGAACCCTTGACTACATCTCTTGTTTTTATATCTGCCATTGTAAACCTCCTTTCCTGAGAATTGAAAAGGCTCAGTCAACAACTCTTTTCGCAACCAAAACAAGCCGACCGTT
>JAZSGD010000067.1:0-5819 GCA_045532555.1 Eubacteriales bacterium
CCGACCTCGCCTGCATCCTTTGTATCGTCCTCAAAATCCTCGTTTGCGAGCAAACGGTTCTCATAACCGATAAGTCGGTAAGATTCAACCCTTGAGGCATTGAATTCGACCTGAAGCTTAACGTCCTCGGCAACCGTGTAAAGCGTGCCGAAAAGATCGGTTCCAAAGACCTTTTCCGCCTCGGAAATACCGTCTATATAATAGTAAACTCCGTTTCCGTTGTCGGCAAGCGCCTCCATATTGGCATCACGGTAATTGCCCGTACCAAAGCCGAGAACCGACAGATAAACGCCCTGATCTCTCTTTTCCTCTATATATGCCTTAAGCTGCTCGGCAGAGGACATTCCCACGTTAAGATCTCCGTCGGATGCCATAATTATACGGTTGTTTCCGCCCTCGATAAAGTATGTTTCCGCGATCTGATAAGCCTTGGTCAAGCCTGCCTGACCGTTGGTCGATCCCGAAGCGGTAAGCGAATTGATGGCATCCATTATCCTTTCCTTTTCAAGACCGTTACAGCCCTCGAGCACGACCGCTTCTCTGCCCGAATAGGTGACGATCGACACGGTATCGTCGCCGCCGAGATTATCAACGAGGTACGAGAAGGACTCCTTAAGCAACGCCAGCTTATCCGCCGACTGCATCGATCCCGAAACGTCGATAAGGAACACGAGATTGTTGCCGTTTGCATTAATCGCCTGCTCTGCCTGAAGTGTCACGCGGAAAAGCTTGGTCTGCGCGTTCCAAGGGCAAGGCACGATCTCGGTGCGAACTCCGAAAAGCTCATTTTCCTCGGGCTCGGGCACGTCGTATTTAAAGTAATTGATAAATTCTTCGATTCGGAAGCTTGCTCCACTACCCTTGAGCGCCTCAAAACCGTAACCCGAATTCACAAGCTTGCGGAAATAAGCGTAGGATGCGGTATCAACGTCTGCCGAGAAGGTCGATACGTTGTTTTTAGAAGTGTCGATAAAGTCATTTTCGACGATATCGATCGGGGGAACGACCTCATCTCCGTTAGGATCACTGGCATCGGGCAACATCGCATCGCCCATTACCTCCTCGTTCTCGGCACCATAGGTGTACTCGGGCACCTTGTTCGGATTTGACGGAGTACCTTCCACACTGCCGTTTATGTCGCCGTCTCCCGCAGCACTTCCGTTCATATTGTCGCTGTTTCCCGCAGAGCTGCCGTTCATATAATCGCCGTCCTCCGAGGCGCTTCCCTTGGCGGCATCACACGACACGAGAGCAAACAGCATTATCATCGCCAACAAAAGTGACCATATTCTCACAAAATTCTTGGTATTTTTCATAGTGACCTCCAAATCCGCCGTTTTTGCGGCATACATACTTATTTCAGTATTTCCGAAACACATTCAACGAACTCGTCGTCGGGTATTATCTCCGCCTCGTAATCGAATACAGCGCAACCCTCGTTGCCCGCACCGTCTTTCAGATAGGGAGAGACGACCGTTCCCTGCCCGTCGACGATCCAGACGTAGCAATCAAGCTCGGGCGAGCTCTCGCCGACCTCTTTTCCGCTTCCCATAGCCTCTTTAAGCTCGCCGAGCTGTGTTGAGCTCAGGGTGGTGACGTAGACCTCGTCACCGTCGGCATACTGCCAGACCAGACTCGCGTTGCCCGTATATGTGAGGCTTTCAGCCGAAGGGTAGACCGTGCAGTTGTCAAGCGACGAGTCGCGAACGCCCAGCATATACGCGTCAAGAGCACCTCGCTCCACTTCTCCGTTATTTTCGGGGTTTTTGTCGGGATTTTCCACCACTCCGCCGCTGTTTTCTTCGCTTCCTTCGGGTCTTTCCACCACATTACCGTCGCTTTCTTCGGCATTTCCGTTGAGATTATCCATTTTAGTCATATTCCGTAGGATCGGCATCGCTACCGCAATAACAAAAACAAGAGCAATACAAGCCGCCATCAGTCCAAGCTGGTGGAAGTTAAATCTTCGCGCCGCCTTGTAGCCGATCGCCTCGTCAAGAAGGCTGTCGTCTATGTTGCCGATGGAGTCTAACAGTCGCTCGGCTTTTTCTTTTTTATCCATCATAACAGCTCCTGCTCCTCCAATCTTTCTTTAAGCTCTGCTCTCATTCTGAACAGTGTGGTCTTTACCTTTGACTCGCTGATACCCAGTCTGTCGGCAATATCGTCGATAGAGCTTGAGTAAAAGTAGCGCAAAACGAACATAACTCGCTTTTCCTTGGGTTGTCCGTACAAAAATTCGTTAAGCTGCTCGCTTATCCGCTTGTCGTCGTATTCCTCGGACGGTGTCCTGCCTCCCGAGATACATTCGGAAAGCTCCGCTGTCAGATTGTCGATCCCTCCGCGCTTTTCTCTGTGCTTTTTGCGGAAGCGGTCGACCGAGATCCTTCTCGTTATCTTGGAAAGAAACGCGCCGAGAAATTCAGGTCTTGCCGTCGGCATCGCGCCCCATGCGTCGAGATATGTATCGTTTACGCACTCCTCGGCATCCTCGCGCGACGACAGTAAGGAATATGACAGCGAATGTAGCATTCTGCCGTATTTTTTGTCGGACTCAAGTATTGCGTGCTCGTCTCGCGCCCAATACAAGTCAACGATCCTGCGGTCGTCCATGGTGTACCTCTCTTTTCGTTGTGTGTTTCGGGCTTCATCCTATAAATCGCCCTTTTTTCGATTTGGTTACAGTTTTTATGAAAAATTTTTTGATTTTTTAAAATCGCACCTTCATACTAGCATAAAATCATACGCCGTGTCAATAACACGGCGTATATTTGTGGCTTTTTAATTTTGTGCTTTCCATTCAATTTCAGACAGTGTATACTCGTCTTCATTTTCCGGAGCAGTGATCTTTATATTATCGTATTCGTATATCGACTCGGTGTATGAATATGCCGTATATTCTATATCGACTTTTTCGGATCCATCGCTATACGTATAGCTGTATGTACAGCAAAAACGACTTGCTACAGACAAAAATCTCCCCTCGGAATCAAATACAATTTCTATATCGTAACTGTGCATCGTCAACTCTTCATTCAATACACATTCTTGGATATATTTATCCGTAATTTCACTCATCACAAGCTTTATTTTACCGTCATTCATTTGTGTAATGGTGAAATTTTTAAACCAATCAGCACTAAGGCTAACCTCCTCTCCAAACACCGAAGCGATCACATCATCATATTTATCATCCTCAAAAGCATACTTGTGCATAGGTTTAAGAAAATACGTATCAAAGAACACATCCGAATCAGAGAGAGGTTCTCCGACAACATACAAAACATTGTCCACGATAATGTAATCGTATGAAAACTCATCCTCAATGTTACGACAGCGGTTTTTTCCGTCAATTTCATCAACCAAAGCCATGAAATTCGAATCAGAAGCTACCATGTCTTGTAGTTCGCTCTCCGATTCACTTTGCCAATTCTTTGAAATGATACGACAAGCATTATCTTTATAATATTTTAATGCTTTATCCAAAAGTCTTTGAGCACTTTCTTCGTTGTTTTGATAGGTTTCCGAATCATCTCTTCCAAAATCGCATCCCTGCAGAGCGATACATCCCGCAAGCATAATAGCAACGATTACAACAGATAAAAATTTAAAAAGCAATTTCTTCATTTTTCTCTCCTTAGATAAAGCGAAGTTCAACTGTACTCCTCTTGATCATATCGTATTTATAGCAAACATTCACTAAAAACGATTAAAAACGTCATCTTACTCTCTCACCAAGAGGAGTATCATCCGCCAAAAATACCACTCTGACGGTCTCCTCGCCCGAAGCGAGAATCATTCCGTTCGACTCAATTCCGCAAAGCGTCGCAGGCTTAAGGTTTGCCACCACAATGATCTTCCTGCCGATCAGTTCCTCGGGAGTATACCACTTCGCGATGCCCGAAACGACCTGCCTCTGCTCGTATCCAAGATCGATCTTAAGCTTTAGCAGCTTCTTCGCCTTCGGCACCTTTTCGCACTCAACTATCTTCGCCGTGCGAAGCTCAACGCCCATAAAGTCTTCAATTCCTATCAATGCACAGCCCTCAGGTTTCTCGGGGATCTCCGCCGCCTTCGCCGCAGCCTCTGCCGCCGCCTTCTTCGCCGCCATCTCGGCTTCAAGCTCCGCAAGCAGCTTCGCCTCGTCAATACGGGCAAAGAGCACCTTGGAGTCGCCGACGACCGAGCCGACCTCAACGCCGCCGAATTTTTCAAGCGTGCCGATAGAACTGAACTGATCCGCTTGTTTTTCAAGCTTTTCAGCCCTCACTCCGTCGATCATATCGTCAAAGGTAAGCGATACACCGAGCATATCAAGAATATCCCCTGCAGTGTTGGGAATAAAGGGAGAAAGCATAACTGCTCCCCAACGGATCGCCTCAAGCAGATTGTAAAGCACCGTGCCAAGACGTGCCTTCTTGCTCTCGTCCTTCGCGAGAGTCCATGGCGTAGTTTCATCAATATATTTATTCGCGCGCGAGAGCATCTCGAAAACGCACTCAAGCGCATCGGCAATTCTGAACGCGTCCATGTTCTTTACAAGACCCTCAAACGCCTTGACACACGCCGCCTTGAGCTCATCATCAAGAGGCTCGCACTCTACGGGCGCCTGAACCACCTTGTCAAAATACTTCTTCTGCATATCAAGCGTGCGCTTAACGAGATTTCCGAGATTGTTTACAAGGTCAGTGTTGAATCTCTTGATAACCGTCTCGTAGGTGATGCTGCCGTCGTTTGCAAAGGGCATCTCGGCAAGCGCGTAGTATCTTACGCCGTCAACGCCGAATCTTTCGGCAAGCTCGTCGGCATAGATCACGTTTCCGCGAGACTTACTCATCTTGTCCGCACCAAAGTTGAACCAAGGATGTCCGAATATCTGCTTTGGCAGCGGAATATCGAGCGCCATTAAGAAGATAGGCCAATATATAGTATGGAAGCGAAGGATATCCTTACCAATGACGTGCACATCGGCAGGCCAGTATTTTCTGAACCTTTCGCTCTGCTCCTCATACGACTTGTCGGGGTCGTAGCCGATCGCGGTGATATAGTTGGTCAACGCGTCGAGCCAAACATAAGTGACGTGACGGGGATCAAAGGTCACGGGAATACCCCAAGAGAACGAGGTTCTCGAAACGCAAAGGT
The DNA here is from genome assembly GCA_045532555.1 of Eubacteriales bacterium. GTDB lineage: Bacteria > Bacillota > Clostridia > Oscillospirales > CAG-272 > SVTX01. Next base: position 5,143 of record JAZSGD010000067.1, read on the forward strand.
CCTGAAGACCGCCCTCGACCTTAAGGAAGTTGTTTACCATTTCCTTCTTTCTCGACTCGGGCTGAATGAACTCGGGATGGCTCTCAATATGAGAAAGGAGCCTGTCGGCATACTTGCTCATCTTGAAGAAGTAAGCCTCCTCCTCTGCCTTCTGTACGGGTCTGCCGCAGTCGGGGCACTTGCCACCCTCTGCCTGCGTTTCGGTAAAGAAGGACTCGCAGGGAGTGCAGTACCAGCCCTCATATTTACCTTTATATATATCGCCCTGATCGTAGAACTTCTTAAAGATCTTCTGAACAGCCGCCTCGTGATAATCGTCGGTGGTGCGAATAAAGTGGTCGTATTCTACTTCCATTTTGTCCCACAATGCTCTGATCTCGCCCGCTACGCCGTCAACGTATGCCTTGGGGGTAATGCCGGCATCCTTAGCGAGATCCTCGATCTTCTGACCGTGCTCGTCGGTACCCGTACAGTAGAATACGTCAAATCCCATCTGCTTTTTATATCTCGCCATAGCGTCGGTCATGATCGCCTCGTACGTGTTGCCGAAGTGCGGCTTCTTCGAGGCGTACGCGATCGCCGTCGTTATATAGTATTTCTGTTTGTTGTTCTCCATAGCTTTCACCTTACACGCTGCGAATGGGCAGCGCGCCTTTCATTTGTCATTTGCTTTCGCA
>JAZSGD010000184.1:0-2301 GCA_045532555.1 Eubacteriales bacterium
GGCGAGGTCGAGGCACAGGAAAAATACTGGCTCTTGCTTCTCTACGCATCTCTTTTCCATCAGTGCATCGCGGGTCCTATCGTCCGCTATGCCGACGTCAATTTTGACATTGAGAATCGCGTTATCAAGCGCGAGGAGGTAAGCCGAGGCATTACTCGCTTTTCCGTGGGTCTTGCCAAAAAGGCAATTTTAGCAAACGGCTGTGGCGCGATCTTTGATGCCCTTTTCAACGACGCTTCGGGAAATCTTCTCGGCGCGGACGGGATCGCGGGGCTTTCAAGCGCGGCGATACTGCTCGGCTGTCTTTGCTATATGCTTCAGATCTATCTCGATTTCTCGGCATACTCGGATATGGCGATCGGTATGGGTCTTATGGTCGGATTTCACTACAAGGAAAATTTCAACTACCCCTATATTGCCGATTCGGTCACGGATTTCTGGCGCAGGTGGCACATCTCGCTCTCGGGATTTTTCCGCGACTACGTTTACATTCCTCTCGGCGGTAACCGCGTAAGCGTTCCCCGTCATATTCTCAATATGCTCGTGGTTTGGGCTCTTACAGGATTCTGGCACGGAGCGAATTGGAATTTCGTACTGTGGGGACTTTATTTCTTCGTATTTCTTGTTGTTGAAAAGTATCTCATCAAGCCGAAGAAAAATCCTGATATTTGGTGGCGGATACCGAGAACGCTTTTGACTATGGTTATCGTGTTCTTCAGCTTTATGATTTTCAAATTCACCGATATGGCAAGTCTCGGACAAGCTATCGGCGGCATCTTCACCTCAAACGGCAAAGGATTTGGCGACGTACATACCGCCATGGTCTTTAAAAACAACGTGTTTTTCATTATAGTCAGCATTCTTGCCTGCACGCCGATCATTCCCGCGCTTACAAAGCTCTGCGAACGATCGAGAGTAACCGCAAAAATTGCCGCGGTCGTCGGCGCGATCACTCCGTCGCTTCTGCTGATCATCTCGGCTTTGGCACTTGCGGGCGACAGCTACAATCCCTTTTTGTATTTTCAATTTTAATCGGAGGAGGTCAGAATGGAAAACAATTTCAAAAGCAAAACAGACGCCGTAAAGACTCTCCTCTTTGTCGCGGTAATGGTGATATTTTCGTTTGTCGGTCTGCTCTTTTTCCTTCGACCGACGGTTTCCGAGACCGAAAAGCGAGAGCTTACCAAATTCCCCGAATTTACGCTCGAGTCCTTTCTCTCGGGCAAGTTTACAAGTCAGGTCAGCCTTTGGTTTGCGGACACGTATCCGATGCGCGAGGGTATGATAAGCGCCAACAGCTCGTTGCAGTCGCTTTACGGCATTAATGACGAGCAGATCGTCCTCGGCGGCGACGCCGACGACATTCCCGACGCGCCCTCCGACCCCTCGGACGTGGTCTTTAATCCCACCGACGACGGTTCGGGTGAAAAGGTCAGCGGTCTTTACGTCAACGCAAACACCGCTTACCAGCTATATTCATTTAATAAGCAAAACTCCACGTCATACGTGGCGCTTATTAACAAATTCGCCTCAAAGGTAGACGGAAAAGCCGAGGTTTACGATCTTATCGCGCCGCTTCACTATCAGATCGCGCTTTCGATCGAGACCGCGCAAAAATACGGTGCATCCGACGGAGAAAAGGCGATAGATTATATGTATTCCCTGCTTTCCGACAACATCACGTCGGTAGACGCGCTTGGCGAGATGCGAGCTCATAACGACGAATATCTCTACTTCCGTACCGACCACCACTGGACCGCACGCGGAGCATATTACGCATTCGTCGCGTTCTGCGAGGCAAGGGGTATTGAACCGACTGCACTTGACGCTTACGAATCCTTGCGCTTCGACGGATTTCTCGGAACTCTTTATTCCGAGGCAAAGCAGCCCACGGCGATGAAGAACGATCCCGATTTTGTCGAGGCATTCGTGCCGATCGGAACTAACGCTATAAAGGTCACAGAAAAAGGCGGAAACATAGTAGAGTATCAGGTCGTCAACAAACAAACTAACGCATGGTATCCCGCCGCGGGCGCTAAGTACAACTGCTTTATCGCGGGCGACAACCCTCTTTCCGAGATACACAATCCGAGTATAAGTGACGGCTCGTCGATCGTTGTGGTAAAGGAATCCTACGGGAACGCTTTCATTCCCTTCCTCGTTGATTCCTACGAATACGTTTACGTTATCGACTACCGCTACTGGTCGGGCGATCTTGCCGATTTCGTTATCGACAATGGCATTGACGACGTGCTTTTCCTCAACGTAGTCAACAACACCTCGACCTCGGCAAGACTTGAG
>JAZSGD010000292.1:0-9118 GCA_045532555.1 Eubacteriales bacterium
TAAATTTTGAAAATTTCTTTATTTATAAGGAAAAAATTGTCCCAAATGAATCGGTTTTCTATTGAAAAACATTAGAAAGTGTGATATAATTGTACTATATACTATATTAATATTATAATTATATAAATTATGACGTGATAAAACTAAAAGAAAGGATTTCTGTATATGGATTATTTAGCTGAAATAAAAGAAATTTGGTCTATGGTCCAGGACAAAATGAAGCAGCAGCTCGGTACGACCGCAATGAATCTGTGGTTTGGAGATATCGAGATCATTTCATTTTCCAATTACACCCTGACTCTGATGACGAGCACAGAATTCAAAATGCAGATAATCAATGAAAAATATCTCTCGCAGCTCGAGGATATTTTCAAGGATCTGATGGGATTCTCTATCAATATCGTGGTCTTATCTAAAAATCCTTCCGTTAACGTTGATAAGATAAAAAATCAGATCTCAAGCGAGGATATCGTTCCCGAAAGAGAAGATAGCTCAGATCATAGCGAGGCTCCAACCGTTTTAGGATCTACAATGCCGACGGTAAACTTTGAATATACGTTTGATAACTTTATAGTTGGAAGCTCAAATAAGTTTGCTCACGCTGCATGTATTGCTGTAGCGGACAAGCCCGCACAGGACTACAATCCATTGTTTATCTACGGACCCAGCGGACTCGGAAAGACTCACCTGCTTTATGCAGTTACCAATGAGATAAAAACTAAAAATCCTTTCGCTAATATTATCTACATTAAAGGCGAGGACTTCACCAATCAGATGATTGAAAGCCTTGCTAAAAAGTCGATGTCAAAATTCAGAGATAAATACCGTACTTGCGACGTACTTCTTATAGACGATATTCAGTTTATAGCCGGAAAGGAATCTACTCAAGAGGAATTTTTCCACACATTCAATGCTCTTTACGAGGAGGGCAAGCAGATAATACTCACCTCCGACCGTCCTCCTAAGGATATCAAGACCCTTGAGGATCGACTTAAGACGAGATTTGAGTGGGGCCTTATCGCTGATATTCAGCCGCCTGATCTTGAGCTTAGAATAGCGATATTCAAAAATAAGATATCCCAGGCGGGTATAACGATCTCGGATGAGATAATTACTTATCTTGCCGAAAATCTCAGATCTCACATAAGACAGATCGAGGGTGCGGTTAAAAAGCTCGTAGCGATCAAATTCTTGTCAGGAAGTGAGATCACGATGGATATCGCAAAGAACTGCATGACAGAGCTTCTCGGCGGCGCAGAGCCTGTAAACGTGACCGTAGACAAGATATTTTCGGCAATAGAAAAAAAATACGACGTTGGAAAGACCGAGCTTATTGGAAAGTCGAGAGTTAAGGATGTTGCACAAGCCAGACACGTTGCTATTTATCTTGTAAGAACGATCACGGAAATGTCCCTTCCTAACATTGGAAAGCTTTTCAACAGAGATCACTCTACGGTAATTTCTTCGATCGATACGATAGAGAAGAAGATTTCTTCTTCTCCCGCAATCGAGATCGAAATAAACGAGCTTATCAAGGAGATTAAGGAATAAAAAGATATATCAACAGCTTTTGAACAGTCAGGTTTGATTTACAACAAATAGGATTTATTTGTTTTCAACATTTTAACAGTTGACAAAAATTGTTGAAAACTGAATTTTGTTGTAATTTTAAGAATTTTTGAGAAAATTTCCAGTTAAAATAAATTTATCATATAAAATTCGTATCAAAATCAAATATTTTCCGATATTTTGAGTGTATTTTATACATAGAGCTGTTGGTTTAAATGCTTTGCAGATAAAGAAAAATATGGTGTTTTCCACATTTTAGTTACCTTTACTTCTAATACTATTAAATTATTATATCATTCTTTCGGTATATCAGTATTTCGTTATTCTTGCGCGCGACCGAAAGAGAGGCTAAATAAAAGAGTCGCCAGATTGGCGGCAGATTGGAGAAAAAATGAAAATAGTTTTCAACAGACAAGAAATAAGTAATAAGATAGCTCCTCTTATGAGCGTCGTATCTGGAAAAAGCACACTCACAGCAGTTGAGGGTATTCTGATCGAGGCAAATTCGCCCGATTGCTGCACACTTACTGCATTTGATCTTGAAAAGGGAATTAAGATCACTGTTGATGCGGACGTTATAGAGCAGGGCTCTTATATAATCAACGCACAAAAGTTCAATCAGACACTCAGAGTTATGAACGGTGATGAGATCACTCTTACCGTTGATAATAAGCTTGGCGTAGTATTCGAGTGCGGAAAGTCGTCTCACAGAACAGGAGCACTTAAGGCAGAGGATTTCCCCGAGATCCCCGACCTTCAATCTGAAAAGGGATTTATAGTTAATCAGGCGCAGTTTAAAAAGATGCTTTCAAAAGTATCCTACGCGATGGGTGTTAACGAGCCCAGACCCGTTCTCAACGGTTGTTATATAAAGACCGAGGAAGGCAAGATGAACGTCGTTGCTTGTGACGGATTTAAGCTTGCTGTATGCTCCGCAGAGTCCGAGCTTAAAAAGCTTGAAAACTCCGATAGAGGCGTTGAGTTCTCCTTCATCGTTCCCGTTAAATCGGTAAATGAGATAGTAAAACTTCTTTCTGACGACGAGGAAGATACAGTAACCGTATATATGAGTCATAAGAATATGGTTATCGCTTTTGAGGGACTTACATTCTTTACTCGTCTTATCGTAGGTGAGTTCGTTGATTACAACAGAATTATCATCAAGAACCACAAGATCGAGGTCAAGGCATCAAAGCAGGATATTCTTGCTGCTCTTGAAAAGGCTTCTCTTATTACCGAGGAGAGAATTGCCGGAAGCGTTCGCTCTCACGTAAGAATCGAGGTTTGCGGAGATATTCTCAAGGTATCCGCAGTTTCCTCCGCAGGAAGCATTTACGACGAGCTTAATATTGAACACGAGGGAGACGATATCTCTATCGCGTTCAATAACAGATTCCTTATAGACAGCGTAAGAGCATGCAGAAGTGAGACTATAAAGCTTTCTATGTCCTCTCCCCTTATGGGTATAAACGTTGAGCCCTGCGATGAGGAGTCGGGAAGTGAGCTCTTTATGCTTCTTCCCGTAAGAACCAGAGATTGAGATAATTTATCTATTTGAAAGGGTATAAATGTTCTGCCGAAATATTTACATTGAAAATTTCAGAAATATAGCCTTGGCAGACGTTGATTTTTGCGAGGGGACTAACGTACTTATCGGAGAAAACGCCCAGGGAAAGACAAATCTGCTCGAAGCTATATACATGACTGCTCTTGGAAAGAGCTTCCGTCAGGGCACGGACAAGGACGTTATCAGATTTGGCGAGGAATACTGCTTTATAAAAAACAGATATACGGACAGCATACGTGATATGGAAATATCGATGAGGGTGTTTTCTGATAAACGCGCTAAAAGAGTAGAGCAAAACAGGATTAAGGTCGCTCGTACCTCGGAGATGGTAGGCTGTTTTAAGGTAGTTTTGTTCTGTCCCGAGCATTTGTCGATCATAAAGGACGGCCCGTCGATGAGAAGAAATTTTCTTGACGTCGCAATATCACAAATAAGACCGCTTTATATGAGATCCTTGCAAAAATACGCCACGATACTCAAGGAAAGAAACGCCTTGATACGTGACGCAGAGGAAAACAGAGCTTCATTTGATGCAACGATCGATCTTTTCTCGGAGCAGCTGGCAAACGAAGCGGCAGTGATCACTCTTTACCGTGTCAAGTATATTGAAAAGCTCAGAAAATACGTATCCCAGTGCTTTTTGGAAATGACAGGGGATAGAGAGCTACCCGAGATAGAATATATATCGTCCTGCAAGCTATCGGAAGCAGAATGCTTTGATATAGAACGTTGCAAAAACGCATACAGAGAGCTTTATTTAAGCCACCACGACCGTGAGATCGGCGCAGGATCGACTTTGTGGGGAATTCACAAGGACGATATGGAGATCAACTTAAACGGCAACAGAGCGCGAATTTTCGCCTCCCAGGGTCAGCAAAGGTCGCTTTCGCTTGCCTTGAAGCTTGCCGAGGGTGATATAATCAAGGATGAATGCGGAGGAGATTATCCCGTGTTCCTGTTCGACGACGTTTTGTCCGAGCTTGACAGCGGCAGGCGCGAGTATCTATTATCAAATCTTCACGGCAAGCAGGTAATATTGACATGCTGTGAGAAAAACGATATTAAGGCTGATAAGATTATAGGTGTCAGCAACGGAATATTTACCTGATCGGAGAGTTTATGTATCTGCACGTAGGAAATAACAAAAATATACGCGAAAAGGATATAATCGGCATATTCGATATGGATATGTGTACGGTTTCATCCATAACAAAGAAATTTCTCTCCGATGCACAAAGAAACGATCTTGTAGTATCTGCAAAGGATGAGATACCTAAATCATTCGTTTTATACAAAGAAAACGGAAAATATATGATCTGCTTTTCGCAGATCTCAACCTCGGCTCTTTTAGGAAGAACCGAAAGCAATTTATAAGCAATTACAAATTTTTAAGCAAAGGAATAAAAAAATGTCTGAAGAAATCAAAAGATCCGAAGAGATGGAAGAAACACATTACGGTGAAAATGAAATACAGGTGCTTGAAGGACTTGAAGCTGTAAGAAAGAGACCCGGTATGTATATTGGTACCACCTCTATCCGCGGACTTCATCACCTCGTTTACGAGATAGTTGACAACTCTATCGACGAGGCTCTTGCCGGATATTGCGATCAGATAACTGTAACTCTCAACTACGATAACAGCGTAACGGTTGAGGATAACGGAAGAGGTATCCCTGCGGGTATTCATCCTAAGGAGGGTATCCCTACGCCTGAGGTAGTTTATACGATACTTCACGCAGGCGGAAAATTCGGTGGCGGCGGATATAAGATCGCGGGCGGTCTTCATGGCGTCGGTGCTTCTGTCGTTAACGCGCTTTCCTTGTGGGTAGAGCTCGACGACTGCTATGAGGGCAAGAGATATACAGAAAGGTTTGAGCGCGGCGTTGTAGCGAGAAAATTCGTCTGTGAGGGAGATTCTCCCGAGCGTCCTCACGGTGTAAGAGTAACGTTCAAGCCCGACCCTGATATTTTTGAGGAAACCGTATTTGATTACGATACTTTGCTTAACCGTATGAGAGAGCAAAGCTTCCTTAACGCAGGAATTAAGATAGTTCTTATTGACGACAGAGGAAATGAGCCTGTTGTCAACGAGCTTCAGTTTGAGGGCGGTGTTTCAAGCTTCGTTGAATATCTCACAGAGACCAGACATAACGAGCCCGTGCATCCCGACGTCATCTATATGCGTGGAGAAAAGAATACCAGCGTTTGTGAGATAGCTCTTCAGTATAACGACGGATATAACGAATGTCTTATGACCTTCGCAAACAATATGAATACCATCGAGGGCGGTACTCACGAGACCGGTTTTAAGTCTGGTCTTACCCGTGTTCTTAATGATTATGGAAGAAAGATCGGTGTTCTTAAGGACAGCGATAAGAATCTTTCCGGTGAGGACGTAAGAGAGGGTCTTTGTGCTATAGTCAGCGTTAAGCTTGAGGATGCTCAGTTTGAAAGCCAGACTAAAGCAAAGCTTGGAAACTCGGATATCAGAACTCTCGTTGAAAATACCGTTTCGCAAAAGCTTTCGGATTATCTTGAAGAAAATCCAAATACCGGACGAGCTATTCTTGACAAGGCTCTTGCCGCTTCGCGTGCAAGAGAGGCTGCGAGAAAGGCAAGAGAGGCAACAAGACGTAAGGGGCTTTTTGAAGGAAGCTCGCTTCCCGGAAAGCTTGCCGACTGTCAGGAAAAGGATGCTACTCTTACCGAGCTTTATCTGGTAGAGGGAGACTCCGCAGGAGGATCTGCAAAGCAGGGAAGAAACTCAAAATTCCAGGCGATCCTTCCTCTTCGCGGTAAGGTTCTTAACGTTGAAAAGACGAGACTTGATAAGGTATACTCTAATCTGTCTCTTATTCCCATTATTCAGGCTCTCGGATGCGGTATCGGTGAAGAATTTGATATTGCAAAGCTTCGTTACGGTAAGATAATAATTATGGCCGATGCGGACGTTGATGGATCGCATATTAGAATTCTTCTTTTGACCTTCCTGTTCAGACACATGCGTCAGCTTATCGACGAGGGTCACGTTTATCTTGCTCAGCCTCCGCTTTACAAGGTGTATAAGAAGGGCGCAAAGCAGGGTAATGAAAAATACGCGTTCTCTGATGCAGAAAGAGATAAATATATCGCAGAGCTCGCAGGAGATAGTGGAAACACCTCAAACATCGAAGCAGACAGATACAAGGGTCTTGGTGAGATGGATGCAGAGCAGCTTTGGGAAACGACTATGGACCCCGCAAGGAGAACTATTCTCAAGGTCACGGTGGAGGACGCTATCGCTTGTGACGAGATGTTCTCACTTTTGATGGGTGATAAGGTCGAGCCTAGACGTATCTTTATTGAGCAGAATGCTGCGTTGGCAGAAAATCTCGATATTTAATAAAGTTTTCAACAGTTTCAAATTTTTAGCAATTTTTTGTGTTGAAAAAATGTGAGGATCATTATTTAAACAAATTTTTCCACATATTTTATCAACGCGATAAAAAGTTTAGTAGTTTGGTAAGTTTTTCTTTATAAGTAAAGATAATACTGATATTTGTTCAGACGTTTACCTTACGAAAATAAATATTAATCTTAAAAGTTTTAAACAATAAAAAAGTTTTCCACATGGTGTTGAAAATGATGTTGAAAACTCTGTGAGAAAATTTGGAGAACGATTTGTTGATATGAAATTTTTTAAAAATAAATTTTTCATCATCGTTATGTCGTTGGCGCTATTCATTGTGATATTATCGGTGACGCTTTCTGCAATGGGGCAGACGGGTCCGATAAATAATACGCTTAACGTAATGGCAACTCCGTTCAGATACATCGGTTTAAAGATCGGCGAGGCTTTCAACGGTTTTTCAAATTATTTTACTTCTATAGACGAGCTTGATAAAGAAAATCAAAGTCTTATCGAGGAGATAGAAAGACTTGAAGGCGAGCTTGCAGACTCTCAGGCAGTAAAAGAAGAAAATGAAAGATTACGCGAGTATATCGAATTTAAAAAAACTTATCCCGATCTTGCTTTGACTGAGGCGTTGATAATCAGCTCGGAGTCTGAGAACCACAGCACTATCTTTACTCTCAACAAGGGTCGTGAAGACGAAATAAAGGTTGGAATGCCCGTCGTTGTTTCAAGTGGAGTAGTAGGTTCTGTTTGTGAGGTGGGCTCAACTTGGTGCAAGGTAAGAGTAATAACCGAGGCTTCATCGTCTATCGGTGCTTACGTTTCCCGAAGCGGAGAGACAGGGTTGATAGAAGGAGATATATCACTTAAGGGCACGGGAGAGTGTATTTTGAATTATCTTCCTGCCGACGCTGATATTGAAGTAGGAGATCTTATCTATACAAGTGGGCTTGGAAGCGTTTATCCGAGAGGATTACTTATCGGAGGGGTCACAGAGATAAAAATCGATGAGTATCTTCGCACGAAGGTGGCAAAAGTCAAGTGCTCGGTGAATTTTGAATCTCTTACTTACGTTATGATAGTCACGGATTACGACATATACGTTGAAGAATGATCTTCGGATTCGGAGGTTATTAAATGGCGAGAATTAAAAGTAATAATAGCAGCGAAAGCTTTAAAACAAAAAGCATAGTTGTATATACTCTCGTTTTTTTGGTATTGATATTTTTTATGACAGTGCTTCAGACTACGTGTCTTTCACTGTTTGAAAGTACTCCCGCGCTGACGTTTTCGGTCGTTTGCGCTATCGGCTTTATTTTTGGAAGAAAAGCCGGAGCGATATCGGGTATTTATGCGGGCGCTCTTATGTGTATTCTCGGAGGAGCAGGTGCATCTCTTGCTCCGCTGCTTTATACGTTTTGCGGTTATTTATGCGGAGCTATGGTGGGTTGGTTTCTCTCCAAAAATCTTCCATCGTTTATTATCTACTCTGCTATCGCGGGAATTTTACTTGAAATATCTACGGTAATATATTATGGTCTGTTTTCTGAGAGCTTTTCGCTCGGACAGATCATAACAAAGGTACTTATACCCGAGTATTTTGCATTTTTAGTGTGTGCGATACCCGCATACGCGTTAACATTAGGAATTTATACGTTATTCAAAGGAAAGGACAAACGAAAAAGACGGAATTTTAATTGATCCTATTTTAAAATCTGTTTTTTGGAAAGAAAGGAATTTGTTCAATGGCAATCGATAAGAACAAGCACGACAACGACGTTTACTTATTTGAAAATCAGAAGATCGTTGACATAAATATGGAAAAAGAGGTCAAGAAGTCCTTTATCGAGTACTCTATGTCTGTAATTATGTCGAGAGCTCTGCCTGACGTAAGAGACGGTATGAAGCCCGGACAGAGAAGAGTTATCTATGCGATGTACGAGGATCATCTGACTCACGATAAGCCCTTCCGTAAATCTGCTACCACCGTCGGTAACGTTCTTGGACGTTATCATCCTCACGGTGACAGCTCGGTATACGGCACGATGGTGCGTATGGCGCAGCCCTTCTCGCTCCGCTATCCCCTCGTTGAAGGACACGGAAACTTCGGTTCTGTGGACGGTGACCCACCTGCAGCATACCGTTATACCGAGGCAAGACTTGACAAGATCGCTGTCGAAATGACCAGAGACCTTGAAAAAGAGGTCGTTACTTTCGTTCCTAACTTTGATAACAGACTTCGCGAGCCGAGCGTACTGCCCTCCCGTTTCCCGAACTTTTTGGTAAACGGCTCGGTCGGTATTGCGGTTGGTATGGCGACTAACGTGCCTCCCCACAATCTCGGTGAGGTTATTGACGGTACAATTTACCGCATGGAGAATCCCGAGTGCTCTATCCTTGATATTATGCAATTTATCAAGGGCCCCGATTTCCCGACGAGCGCAACTATCCACGGTACTACTGGTATTATGGACGCTTATACCACAGGTAAAGGTCGTATAGTAGTTCGCGCAAAGGCAGAGGTCGAGGAAGAAAATCATAGAATTATCGTGACCGAAATACCTTACATGGTAAACAAGTCTATGCTT
>JAZSGD010000003.1:0-2708 GCA_045532555.1 Eubacteriales bacterium
TGCCATTTTTTGCAAAGCACTTGATTTTTTTGTTGAGATATAGTATAATTAAATAAATATACGCTAAATTTGATTCGGCACTGCCGAAAATCAATATAAGTAGGAGATTGTTATGAGCAACGAGAGAGTTTCCAAGCACAATTATTATCTTGATATCGCGCAGACTGTATCCGAGAGGGCGACCTGCATGCGCCGCCATTTCGGTGCTATTATCGTCAAGGACGACGTTATCGTTTCGACGGGCTACAACGGCGCGCCCAGAGGCAGACAGAACTGCACCGACATCAACTTCTGCATCAGGGACAAGCTTCAGATCCCTCGCGGAGAGAGATACGAGATGTGCCGTTCGGTTCACGCCGAGGCGAACGCGATCATTGCCGCGCCCCGAGACAGAATGCTCGGTGCGACGCTTTATATGGTCTGTGTTAACCCTAAGGACAACTCGCTTTACGACGGCACGTCGAGCTGTATGATGTGCAAGCGCCAGATAATCAACGCGGGTATTGAGACGGTCATCGTGCGCGATACAAAGGACGAATACAGAATTATTCCCGTTTCGAGCTGGATCGAGGACGACGATTCGCTTTCGGGCAAGTTTGGATATTGATCAAGGATTTTGGAGATATGGAAGAAAACATTAAGGTTGGCGGCGAAAGAAAGGCGAGAAAGAGGATCTATCCCGAAAGGTTAACGGTCGATGCGCTTGACGGAGTGGCGGAGCTTGAAAAGCTTTGTTTTAGTCAGCCGTGGAGCCGCAAGAGTCTTGAATTGCTTACTAATGAAGGCATTGGCGTTGGTATGGTTTGCCGCAAGGACGGTATCGTTTGCGCTTACGGCGGCATGATGTGCGCGGTCGACGAGGGTCAGATAACAAATATCGCGACTCATCCCGACCATCGCAGGCAGGGCTACGGCAAGGCGGTCGTTGAGGCACTTATCAAGTACGCGAAGAATAATCATCTTGAGTCGATCTCGCTTGAGGTCAGGGAGTCGAATCGTGCTGCCATCGAGCTTTATTCGGCGCTTGGATTCAAGGTCGAGGGAAAGCGCAAGGATTTTTATACCAAGCCCACCGAGTCGGCGCTGGTTATGGTGCTGAAAGTAAAATAAAGTCGAAAAGGCGATTTGGCGAGGAGATACACCTCATTTTTCCGAGCCCTTGAATTTTTATTGAAAGTTTTTGGAATCCAAAACCTTTTTTCCAAAAAGGTTTTGGCAGGTGCAGGACAGAGTCCTGCGAAAAAGGAATCATATGTACATTTTAGGAATGGAAAGCTCCTGCGACGAGACGTCGGCGGCGGTAGTTGAATACCGTGACGGAGTGTTTGAGATAAAATCGAATATAGTGGCATCGCAGATCGAGACGCACCGTCTGTACGGTGGCGTAGTGCCCGAGATAGCGAGCAGGGCGCACATTGAGGCGGTATCGTCTATCACGACCGAGGCGCTTGAAGTCGCGGGAATAACGCTTGGAGAGCTTGGCTGCGTGGCGGTCACGACACATCCCGGACTTATCGGCGCGCTTTTAGTCGGAGTCAACTTTGCGAAGTCACTCGCGTTTGCGAACAATATTCCGCTTGTGTCGGTCAATCACGTGCACGGACACGTGGCGGCGGCTTATTTGACGGACAAGACCTTGAAGCCTAAATTTTTGTCGCTCGTGGTGTCGGGCGGTCACACGTCGATATACGTTTGCGAGGATCATAGGACGCTTCGCGAGATCGGTACTACCCGAGATGATGCGGCGGGAGAGGCGTTTGACAAGATCGGTCGCGTGATCGGTATGCCGTACCCCGGCGGCGCGGCACTTGACAAGCTTGCCTACGAGGGTGACTCGAAGGCGATCAAGCTTCCGTCGCCTGCGCTTATGCACACACTTGATTTTTCGTTCAGCGGAATCAAGACGGCGGCGCTCAATTACCTCAATTCCGCTTCGCAGAAGGGCGAGCAGATCGTTTGTGCGGACGTTGCGGCGTCCTACACCAAGGCGATCGTGGACGCTATAGTTAAGCAGACCTCGGCGGCTTTGGATCAGACGGGACTTGACACGCTAGTGCTTGCGGGCGGTGTTGCGGCTAACTCGCATTTGCGTGCGGCGCTTGAAAAGATGTGTCAGGGCAGGGGTGTCAAATTTATCGTGCCTCCGAGAGCATTGTGCGGAGATAACGGCGCGATGATCGCGGTCGCGGGTTGCTTTGAGTATCTTGGTGGGAATTTCGCCGATACTTCTCTGAACGCTTCGGCTTCGGATGAGCTTTAACGGCTCGAACAGAGGTTCAGTTTTGCATTTTCGGGTGTTTTCAACACAGGTTTTCCACAGGTGTGGAAAAGTGCGAAGCCAAGATGACTTTTTTCGACAAATATGTATAAATATTCGTCCTTGAAGGCTTAATTTCCTTTATTTGTCAATGATTCTTGTGGATAAATTTGTGGAAACTGTGGATTAATCGAACGCTTGAGCGGCTGTGGAAAACTCGAAAACGTCGATTTTTGGCGTTTTATCCTGCTAAAATATGCCATTTTAAATTGAAATTTTTTGTGAATTGTTTGATAACTAATTTGTTATAAGGATGTGGAAAGATGAACATTTACGACAACGAAAATATGGGTAAGATGACCGAAAAGCAGAGCATTTCTCCAGCGGTCATTCGCAGACTGCCGAGATACTATCGCTATCTTTGCGAGCTTATCGCAAAGGGTAAGACTCG
>JAZSGD010000144.1:0-2205 GCA_045532555.1 Eubacteriales bacterium
ACAATGACGGTGGCGCTCTTTTCCAAGGAAGAAAGGTCGCCTTCAGAAACACTCAGCATTTTGAGATAGAATCGCTCCCCACGGGCGGTTGGGGATACGGTCACTTCCCTCGCGCCCCGGCTTACGCAAGAGCGCTTGGCAAGGAATTCCTCGGTATGACGGGAAAATTCCATCAGACGTGGGGAGAATTTGGCGGCTTCAAGCACCCGAATGCGCTCAGATACGAGACTGCGCTCTCTAATCTTTGCGGTGCTAAATCCTCGGTTGGCGATCAGCTTCACCCCGACGGCGAGATGGATCTCTCGACCTACCGTCTGATCGGTAAAGCATACCAAGAGGTCGAGGCACGCGAGGAGTGGATGATCGACTCCGAATATATTGCCGACATCGGTCTGCTCTCCGCGGAGGGTAGTGTTAACAGCGCATACGCTGACGATTTTGATCGTGCGGCAATGGTTGGCGAAGGAATACACCAGGACATCGGAGCAAACCGAATGATGCTTGAGGGACATTATCTTTACAAAGTCATCGATCCCGAGGCGGATTTGTCGGGATACAAGTTGATAATTCTTCCTGATAATATAACCGTCAACGGTGCTTTCAAGGAAAAGCTTGACGCTTATCTTGCAGGCGGCGGAAAGCTTTTGCTCACGGGCAAATCGGGAGTTGGCAGAGACGGCAGATTTGTATTTGATTTCGGCGCAAGCTTTGGCGGCGAGGTAGAGCTCAATCCCTGCTATCTACGCCCCGAATACGAGCTTTATCCCAACGGAATAACCTCATACGTTATGTATAGCAAGTGCTACGCTCTTGATCTGTCCGATGACTTTGCAGGCGAGGTGCGCGCGCTTCGCGTTGATCCTTACTTCAACCGCACCGCTGAGCATTTCTGCTCGCACTATCACACACCTTACGACAGAAGCAAAACGGGTGTCGGCGCGATCGTGACCGACAAGATCGGATATATCGCATGGGAGATCTTCTCGGAATACGCGAGGTTCGGCGCGATCCATCTGAAATATGCCGTTATCGATATCATTGACCGTCTGCTCGGTGACGACAAGACTCTTTCGACCTCGCTTGGTTCGCTTGGTGTTACCTCTCTAATGAAGCAGCCGACCGATAACGGCGTGCGACTTGTCAACCACTTGGCTTACGCGATCACAAAGGTGCGCGGCACAAACATCGAGATAATCGAGGACCTTCCGACTGTGCTTGATACAAGGATCACAGTCAAGGTGGCACAAAAGCCCTCGCGCGTTTATATCGCGCCCGACGGCACGGATCTTGATTTCACCTACGAGAACGGAAAAGTGACCTACGTTGTCCCCCGTTTTGAGTGCTCGACTCTTGTTGTTATTGAATAAGGTTTGGGAATTTGGATTTATTAAGTTTACTTAACTATATTGTTTTAATCCGCCGTTAGTTAAGTATTATTAACCATTTTAAAGCTTATTCATAATGTTAGTTTAGCATTATTAACAAAATGCCCCAACAAAAAATCCGACTGAATATCAGTCGGATTTTTTTGTTATAAAATAGTGCCGCCGTAAAATTTTTCTATCAGCTTTTTATTTTTTCGGCTCTTTGTTATCTCGCCGTTCATATAAAATTTCTGCTTTTTATGTCCATAAGCGACTTGATAGTACGGGAAACAGTCAATATGACTTATCCAACTACCATACAAGGTGATATTTCGTACCGACGTCCACGGAATTATTTCTCGGTCACCGAGCACGTAAACGATGATAACGCTTTTCTTTGAATATTCATAGCGCAAAGGAGACACAACGATTATGAAAATCGGAATAAGCGCGATAAGCATAAAGAATATTCCCCAACCGATGCCGTCCGCAAAAAATGCAACGGCAAGGGCAAGAAAAACCAGAAAGCCAACTAAATAAACAATGATATGTGTGTTATAGGAGCAGTACTTGGTTTCTTTTTTCTGTTCCTTGCTATTTTTTGATCTTTTTTTCATTATAAAATTTCCTCCAAAAGCCGCTATCACAGCCCAAGCTTGCCAAACACCTTAAAAATATCCCCCGCGCCCATGATGATGATCATATCGTCCTTTTGTGCAATCTCCTTTATGATCCTTGCCACGCCGTTGAGATCCCCACCGTAAATTGCCTTCTCACCAATGACTTTCGCGAGCTTTTCCGATGAAATACCGTAGATATTGTCCTCTCTTGCCGCGTAAAT
>JAZSGD010000179.1:0-4910 GCA_045532555.1 Eubacteriales bacterium
TCAATGACCGTGGCTCTGAAGCTTCCCTGCTCAAGCGCCGCAACTCCCGCTATAGTCGAGCCGCCCGGACTGCAGACTGCATCCTTCAGCTCACCCGGGTGCTTGCCGCTTTCAATACAAAGCTGTGCCGCTCCTGCAAGCGTCTGTGCCGCCAAAAGCTGTGCCTTTTCGCGCGGAATTCCGCATTTTACTCCGCCGTCAGCGAGTGCTTCGATAAACATATACACGAATGCTGGGCCGCATCCCGACACGGCGGTTGCCGCGTCTATCAATTTTTCTTGCATTTTGTGTAGGCTTCCTGCTTTTGAAAGCGCGTCGCAAAGCGTTTTTTCGTCTTCTGCGGTCGATCTGTCGCCGAGGCAATACAGAATAACTCCCTCACCTATCGAAACGGGAGTGTTGGGCATTATTCTTATTATTTTATGTTCGCCGAAAAGCTCGGTAAGCTGTTTGCAGGTCACTCCTGCCGCCATACTGACAAGGCAGACCTGATCTGCTCTCTTTGAGAGCTGAGCTTTAATATTTTGCGCAACATCTGGCAAGATCTGCGGCTTTACACCTAAAAAGATAACGTCACAGTCGTTTACTATCTCATCGGTGGTTGCAGCGATAGCGCCGATCTTCTCCGCTAACGCTTCGGCTTTTTCACTATGGGCGCAGGACACGAAGACGGCATTGTCCGTCCTTGCGACTGCGGTGGCAAGCGCTCCGCCCATATTTCCTGCACCTATAAATCCTATTTTTTTCATTGTCTTTTCTCCGTTCTGATCATCTTGTTTGGCCGTCGCCCGTGATGATGTATTTATACGTGGTGAGCTCGGGGAGTCCCATCGGGCCTCGCGCGTGGAGCTTCTGAGTTGATATTCCCATCTCACAGCCAAATCCGAACTCGCCACCGTCGGTAAATCTTGTTGATGCGTTGACGTAAACCGCCGCGCTGTCGACCTGCTTCGTGAACGCGTCACATACCGCCTTGTCCTCTGCAACGATCGCCTCGCTATGATGTGTCGAATGCTTTGATATGTGCTCGATCGCCTTTTCCGCGCCATCCACTACACCAACGGCAAGAATATAGTCAAGGAATTCGGTATCGAAGTCGGTTTCTTTCGCGGGAGTACCATTAATAATCTTCTGCGCTCTGTTGTCAAGGCGAAGCTCGACGTCTCGGAGTCTTTCGCGCAAAAGTGGCAAAAATTGCTCCGCGATCGCGCTGTCAACGAGGCAGACCTCGGCGGCATTACAAACCGATGGGCGACTCGTTTTTGCATTTTCAATTATATTGAGAGCCTTGTCAAAATCTGCCGATTTGTCAACGTATATATGGCAGATCCCTGCGCCCGTTTGGATACAAGGCACGGTCGCATTCTCCACGCATGCTTTTATAAGTCCCGCGCTTCCGCGAGGGATCAGCATATCTACGTATCCGTCTGCACGCATAAGCTCAAGCGCACTCTGTCGAGTCGTATCCTCTACGAGCGTGACCGCATCCTCGGGCAAGCCTGACTCTACAAGTCCCCGTCTTATAATGCGAACGATCTCGGCTGAGGTCAAATACGCCTCCTTGCCGCCGCGCAATATGCAGACGTTTCCGCTTTTAAGCGCTAATGCCGCGGCATCCGAGGTCACGTTTGGGCGACTTTCATAAATTATTGCGACAACACCGATGCCAACGCTGACCTTTTTAATTACAAGTCCATTTGGGCGGTTGATCTCGCTTATAGTTTTGCCGAGAGGCGACGGCAATGCCGCCACATCCCTGATTCCTTTTGCCATTGATCTTATTCTCTGCTCGTCAAGTCTCAGGCGGTCCTTCATAACCTCTGAAATGCCCTCGGCTCGCTCAAGATCCTTAAGATTCGCTACTAATATCGCTTTAGTTGCTTCGCTATCGCACAAAAGCTCGGCAATTTTCAAAAGAGCTTGATTTATTTGTTTTTCGTCAGCTAACGTCAGCTTGGGCACTGCCGATTTTGCCGCTTTTAGTATTTCCTTCGTGCTTCTCATTTGATTTCCTTCTTTGCGTAGAACCTTGTTCCTACTTGCTTGCCCTCCACTATATCATAAAGCGCTTCGGGGTGTTCGCCGTTTGTGATTATCATATCGCAGCCGCGTTCGGTGACTATCTCTGCCGCGCGGAGCTTGGTAGCCATTCCACCCGTGCCGAGCGACGAGCCCTTACCTCCTCCGAGTGAGATTATATGCTCGTCTATCTCATATACGCTTTCGATAAGTCTGGCATTCTCGTCTTTTCTGGGGTCTGCGGTATAGAGCCCGTCAATATCGGAGAGCAAGACGAGCAGATCCGCACCAACGCTGACGGCGACTATTCCCGCGAGGGTGTCGTTATCCCCTATCTCTATCTCCTCGGTTGCAACGGTGTCGTTTTCATTTATTATCGGCAAGACTTGCATTTTCAGCAATCGATCCATCGTGTTTTCGAAATTTTTATGGCGCGTTTCGTTGCGAAGATCCTCGGCGGTAAGCAGTATCTGTGCTACAGTGTGATCGTACTCCGAAAATATCTTATCGTATGTATACATCAACTCGCATTGTCCGACTGCCGCCGCTGCTTGCTTGCCTGCGGTATCTGACGGTCTTGAGGACAGCTTTAATTTGCCAACGCCCATACCGATAGCGCCAGACGAGACCAAAATAACCTCGTGACCTGCGTTTTTCAGATCGCTGAGCACCTTACAAAGCAGTTCCATTCTTCTTATATTAAGTCTGCCGCTTGCATGCGCAAGAGTAGACGTTCCAACCTTTACAACGAGCTTCATATATTCCTCCGCAACGTGTTTTTGCTTTAGCAAATTAAAGTTTTTTCAATTATACCACAAAACAGCGTATTAAGCAATAGTCTTTTGAAAATTCTTTTAAATATCATCAAAATTGGTAGCGCCGATCTCCTAGTTGCACAAAAAACCGCACCACATAGGGTGCGATTTTTTTATCAGATTATTTAAACATTGCCTCGATGTCAGCAACAGTGTATCCGCTCGGTATGGTTACAATTACGGATGCCATATATCCGTCAATTTTCTTCAGATAATATACTTGTGTCATGGTTATACCGTATGCCTTGACGGTACATTCGCATTTTGTAAATTCGGTATCACCGAGCTTAACCTCTTCGAGCTTATCGGGAAAGGTTACGTTCATTCCTTCGGAGCTCATAGCCTTCTTTAACTCCTCGATGTACTTTTCCATACTAATGTTGGTGGAAAAAGATTTTCTAAGGTTTTCATACACTATGTTCATATTCGTTCCCGTAGATGAATCAACCACCATCATATCATATATTGCGGGATTATTTTCAAGAGATTTCTTGAGATTTTCCCCCTTCAAGTTATCTACGGCAATATTCATCGCCGACGCGATCTCCTCGTCGGAATAATATTTCCAAGAAGCAGGCTTGGCAAATTCAATTCCTAAAAATTCGTTTTTATAGACATTTCCGTCGATCTCACCTCTGGACAGCTCGGGACCGCCCAAGTTACAAGCAACCAACGTCACTCCCATAAGTGCCGCAAGCAATAAAGCAATAATTTTTTTCATATTGAACCTCCATATGTAAATTTATCAGGTCACTTATATTGTAGCATTTTCGTTCTTATCCGTCAACAACATTTGACCCGTTAATAATATTATAACCTATTTCAGATTAAAAGTCAATACCCTGAAACAGATTATTTTATAATAATGTCATAAAATATATTTAGGGGGATCGGTATGTATCGACGCATAAGAGATTTAAGAGAAGATAAAGACATGAATCAGACCGAGATCGCAAAACTGCTTGGCATGTCGCAAACCGGATATTCAAAGTATGAAACCGGGGAAAACGATATACCGACGGAAATTTTAATTAAGCTTGCAAGATTTTATGACACAAGCATCGATTATCTGCTTGGAGAAACCAACGACCCTAAAAGATACCCAAATAATTAATTGCATACGTTATAAAAGCCCTCGACACACAATGTCGAGGGCTTTAAATTACTTGCTGTTTTTTGCGTTTGCGATTCTTTCGTTTGCTGCGGCGGTTCTTTCCTTTGCTTCGGCGATCTGCTCGTCGCGCTCCTTCTGCATCATTTCCTGTCTTGCCTTGGGAGACATTTTCGCTTCCTCCCACTGTGCCTTGGATTCTGCTTTGACAGCCTCAAAAATTGCCTTGTCGACCTCGTGCTATGCCTTCGCGCTTTCCTTCATGTCCTTGAATGCCTTGCCAAGTCCGAGCGCGATCGCGCTGACTCCTGCTACGATGCCCGCAATGATAAAGGGCTTGTTAGTTTTCTTTGCCATTTTAGTTTTCTCCTTTGTTTTCAGTTGATTGATTTGTTTACGGGTAGATTATACCGCGGTTTTGTTATGATTTTTTTCAGGATATGTTTGAGTTTTGTTAATCATTGTTCTTTTCGAAAAATTTTCGTGACAAAGAACCCCACGGCACGTACCGTGGGGTTCTTTCATTTTTTACTAATCATTGGTCGGCATCAGGTTTGATACCTCAAGCTTGACGAGGTCTTTTTTCCCGAAAATTCTTTCGCGCTTGTCGCCGTTGATCATTTAGCAGCTTGAGCTTTATTATAGTCCTCACAAAGAAGGTTCATAGCCTTGCATAGCTTATGGAAAAATACAAACGGTCCAACAAGAATGAATGAGCCGAAGAAATACCACCCCCAAAAATCTTTGGTTCCAAAATCGTAGTTTATATTGCGCTCGTTCAGCGCCTCTTCTATGCGTTGGGTGATCTGATACATCCAGATGTCAAGAACGATAGCAAACGTAAAATATGAGAGAATGTATGCAAAAATGAAATTCATCGTTCTCGAGCCGTCTCTTCTGGGAGCGATTTTATCGATGTCAAATGAAAGTGGGATAAAGAATGCAAAGCTGTAAAATCCGAGAGT
>JAZSGD010000096.1:0-1597 GCA_045532555.1 Eubacteriales bacterium
CGACTTTCAAGTCTTGTGAGTGCAACTTCTTCATTGCCCGAGCGCATATCCGCAATGGTGATCTCAAGCTCCTCTTTGCGTTCGGGGCAAGTGGTGTCCTTAAAGGCTTCAAGAGCATAGATTGCTCCCTTTTGATGCTTCATCGTCTTTTCGATAGAGCCGACAAGTCGGGGCAATTCGTACTCGATCTTCTTTCGCTTCGCCGCGATCATCTTGGTGACTTTCTTGGATTCCGAGAAGTACACTACGATGGCAACAAATACGATAAACAGACCGAGGATCTTCACGATGAGAAACGCGGGGATAGCAAGTAGTCCGATAGCAACCGCTTTGACGATAGCATTGGAAACGTACAGTTCGGGGGTAATATCCATACCCGCTGTTCTGAGGTCGGCTTCAAGCTGTGCCTTCTTGTACTCGTTGAGCTTGATCTTCTCGGAGAGCTTTGTCGCAAACTCCTTGAGGTAGATTTCGATGATGCTCGTTTTCTTGACGCCCTTCTTGCCGAGGTTGTTTGCCGCTTTCGATGCTTTCATCGTGGGAATCTTCATCAAGTCTGCGAGAATACAGCCGATACCCACCGCCGCAAAGAGACCGATGAAAATCTGTAAAATAATCATACCGTTTCCTCCTTATCTCTTATATTCAATGGGCTTTGTGACCTTATTCATACGGATAGCTGTTATAATGATTACCACACCGCAGATAGCGAGAACGACCTTGCCAAAGGTGGTGTTCATCAGCGCATCATACCAATCTCTGTTGATACAGTAGAGCAACGGGATATTGGCAACCACCATACAAACCATCATCCAATACTCGCGGCGTGTTTCCGAAAGCATCGTCTTGAGGGAGTTGTTGACAAGTCGCACGTCGGTCAGCTTGGATACTACGGGCATCAAGGTGTCCTTGAGGGTTCTGTCGTTCTGACACGCGATCAGAGTGTCGCACCATTCTTCAAAGATGCTGTTTTTGACCTTATCCTTGAGGTTGTGAATGGCTTGGCGAATGTCGGGAGAGATAATGGTCGATTCTGCAAGGAATCCTTCAAAGATGCCCTTGATAGGCGGCTTGAGATAGGAGAGGTTCTCCTGCACAGCACTTACAAGGTTATCGCTTCGGATATATGAGGTGGTGATAATAGAAAGCGCCGTTTCAAGCTCTTGTCTTACCTGCGTCTCATAGATGGCAATCGTCTTTGTGAGGTAGGCAAAAGGAATCAGAGCGAAGG
Source organism: Eubacteriales bacterium (assembly GCA_045532555.1). Classification (GTDB taxonomy): domain Bacteria; phylum Bacillota; class Clostridia; order Oscillospirales; family CAG-272; genus SVTX01. Next base: position 1,232 of record JAZSGD010000096.1, read on the forward strand.
CAATCGCAAGTACCGGGATAAGGAACATATTATCAATGGCAATTGCTACGACACAACCTGCTACCATAAGGAGCAGAGCCGCAGCGCAAGCAATCGAGAACTGTTTTTCCTTGCCCGTTTCCTGCAAGGCTCGTCTCATTCGTTCAAGCTCAAGCAAGATGCGGTTCTTCTTTTTCTTACCTCTCGCCGTCAAAGCTTGGTCTTTTAGGGTCTGCTGTTTGTTGAACAGTTCATTTATATCCTTATTGATCTGTTCGGGTGTCAGCTTCAAAAGTGCAATCGTCGCAACGACGAGCAAAAGAAAGCTGATAATATAGAGTGCTGTCATACGGTTGTTACCTCCCTTCTTTCAAATCTTTTGAGGAG
>JAZSGD010000210.1:0-7559 GCA_045532555.1 Eubacteriales bacterium
AAGGCATAGTTTTATAACATCTCACCCGAAAGGATACCCTACAATGAGGCTTGATTTCGATAATACGCTTGAGGTTCTTGAAAACGAACCGCTTTCAAAGCACTCATCGTTTAAAATAGGCGGAGAAGCACGCTACGCGATATTCCCCAAAAACAAAAACGAGATGATAAATACGATAGAAACCGTAAAGCGCAGTAACGTAAAGTTTGCGATAGTCGGCAACGGAAGCAATCTGCTTTTCGACGATGACGGATTTGACGGCGCGATCATTTTTACAAAAAATATGAGTTCAACGGAATACATACATTCTGCGTCAGGTACTTTTATTCGTGCAGAGTGCGGAAAATCGTTGACCGAGCTCGCTTCGGAAACAGGAAAGAAGCATTCTCTCACAGGTCTTGAATTTGCATACGGCATTCCCGGCACACTTGGCGGCGCGGTATATATGAACGCGGGAGCGTATGGCGGTCAGATGTCCGACGTTGTAATCGAGACCGAATACTTTGACCCCTCAACTAATGAAATAAAAGTGATATCCAAAGAAGAACACGATTTTTCCTACCGTCACTCGATCTTCGAAGATCATCCCGAATACGTTATCCTATCGACTCTTCTTGAGTTAAAAGAGGGAAACGCCGAGGACATTTTTGCCGCTATGAGCAAAAATATGTCGGCAAGGAAAGAGAAGCAACCGCTTGAATATCCCAACGCGGGCAGCACCTTCAAGCGACCCGGCGGAAATCTTTTCGCAGGAAAGCTGATCGAGGACTCGGGACTCAAGGGCTATACTGTGGGCGGAGCACAGGTCTCCGAAAAGCACGCGGGCTTCACGATAAATCGTGGCGGCGCTACCTGCCGCGACGTACTCGCCGTGATAGAGCACACGAAAGCTACCGTCCTCGAAAAATTCGGTGTTGAACTTGAATGCGAGGTCATTTATATCCCCAGATAATAAGATATGGATAGGTAAATTGATATATGTCATTTTCATCTCAAGTCAAGGACGAGTTAAGCGCACTTCCAATAAAGAGTAACTGCTGTAAAAAAGCTTATATTTTCGGTGTGGCTATTTCTGCAGCAGTCGTTGAAGGCATGATATCGGTGAAACTAACCGATCTATCCGTCGCAGAGCAATTTTGTCATTTATTGAAAAATATATACACCATTGAACCCGAGCGAAAAGAGATCAATCGAGGCTGCTACAAAGCGATCGAGTTGAAGTTCAAATCTAACAAAATATCGGAATTTTTGAGCTTTGCAGACTCCTTTTCCGATAGCGATGAGGATATTGACGCGCTTTCAACGTTTTTCAAATGTAAAGACTGTAGATCGGTTTTTTTACGCGCGGTATTCTGTGCACGCGGTAGTGTCAGCGACCCCAAAAAGTCCTATTCTCTCGAAGTTCACGTGCCAAACGACACAAGGGCAATGCTAGTTCACTCTATCCTTGAGGAGATTGGTCCCGAGGCACCGGGAATCACACCGCGCAAGGACGGATACGGCATCTTTTACCGCAACGAATCGGCGATAGAATACGTGCTCAGCGTTATCGGTGCAAACAAAACGGTATTCGATTTTTTGGACGCTTACGTCGAAAAAGACTATCGCAACGCAGAAAACAGAGCAACCAACTGCGTGGCAAGAAATATTGCAAGATCAGTAGACGCGGCGGGAGCGCAAATTTCGTCTATAGAAGCGCTTATTGCGAACGGAATGCTCGAAGAACTGTCCGAGGATATAAAGACGACCGCCAAGCTACGTATAGCAAACCCCGACATGAGTCTTACGGAGCTTGCTGCAATTCATAATCCTCCGATCTCGAAATCAGGACTTAATCACAGACTCACAAAAATCACTGAGCTTGCCAAAAAGAGAAAGCTCATCTAAAAATCTGAAGAAAGGGCATGCGTTATGGGAGAGTTCGTTCATCTTCATTTGCATAGTGAATACAGTCTGCTCGACGGCGCTTGCCGTATAGCAGATATACCCGATCGACTCCGCGAATGCGATCAGGATGCCGTTGCGATCACCGATCACGGCAATATGTACGGAGTCATCGAGTTTTATAAGACCTGCAAGAAGGCAGGCATCAAGCCAATCATCGGCTGTGAGGTCTACGTTGCCACCTCATCACGCTTTGACAAGCGCAACAACACCGATTCTTATTATCACCTCGTGCTTCTATGTAAGAATATGACGGGATATAAGAATCTTATTCATCTTGTATCCAAGGGTTACACCGAGGGATTTTATTCCAAGCCAAGAATAGACGAGGAGCTGCTCCGCGCACACAGCGAGGGGCTTATAGCTCTGTCTGCGTGTCTTTCGGGCAAAATACCGAGGCTTTTGTCGGTAGGTGATTACGACGGAGCAAAGCAGACCGCACTTGAATATGCCGCAATATTCGGCAAAGACAACTATTATATCGAGCTTCAGGATCACGGCACAGAAGAAACAAGACAGATACTGCCCCTGCTTGTTAATCTGGCAGAGGAAACGGGACTTCCTATGGTCGCCACTAACGACTGCCACTATCTTCGCCGTCAAGACTCTGAAATACAGCAGGTACTGATGTGTATTCAGACCAATACAACACTCGACAGCGCAAATAAGCCGGGCTTTGATACCAACGATTACTATATCAAGACAACGGACGAGATGAAGCGCATTTACGGCGCTTATAACGGTGCTATTGAGAACACTCTTAAGATTGCCGATGCTTGTAATCTCGAGCTCGAATTTGACAAGGTCTGCCTACCGTCTTTCCCGTGTCCCGACGGAAAGAGCGCCGAGCAGTATCTCCGCGAGTTGACTCTTTTAGGACTTGAGAAGCGACAGAAAAACGGTCATCTCGTTTTTGGTAACGAGAGCTTCAATAACGAAAAAGCATACCGTGAGCGTATTGATTATGAGCTTTCGGTCATCAATACAATGGGATACGCGGACTATTTCCTTATAGTTCAGGATTACGTTGGATTTGCTAAAAGATCGGGAATACCCGTGGGCCCAGGACGTGGATCGGGAGCGGGAAGCCTTGTAGCGTTCCTGCTCGGCATCACCGATATAGATTCGATAAAATTTGACCTTCTTTTCGAGCGTTTTCTCAACCCCGAGCGCGTCAGCATGCCCGATATCGATATGGACTTCTGCTACAACCGTCGCGACGAGGTCATCGAATACGTAACGAAAAAATACGGCAGAGAACACGTATCACAGATTATTACATTTGGTACTCTTGCCGCAAAGGCGGCTATACGCGACTGCGGTCGCGCTATGGGTATGTCTTATTCCGACGTTGACGTGGTTGCCAAGGCAATTCCGCATGAGCTTGGAATAACTCTGAAGAACGCTCTCCGTTTTCCCGAGCTCAAGGAGCTTTACGAGGGCTCGGAGCAGATCAGAAAGCTCGTCGACACCGCAATGTCGCTTGAGGGAATGCCTCGCAACATTTCTGTACATGCCGCAGGCGTTGTCATTACGGACAAGCCCATTTCGGAGTACGTACCCTTGTCGGTTAGTAACGGCACACTCGTAACGCAATTCGATATGGACACCATCGCGGATCTCGGACTTTTGAAGTTCGACTTCCTCGCGTTACGCTATCTTACCATAATAAACGACGCTCAGGTTCAGATAAAGGAGTCCGAGCCCGATTTTGACATTGAAAAAATACCGCTTGACGATAAAAAGACCTTTGAGCTTATCTCGCAAGGAGATACGGCGGGAGTCTTCCAGCTTGAGTCGACGGGAATGAAGCAGGTGCTACAAAATCTGCGCCCCGAGTGCATTGACGATATTATTTCCGTCCTGTCGCTATACCGTCCCGGTCCTATGGACTCTATACCGAGATTTATCGAGTGCAGACACGATCCCTCGAAGGTGGTCTACGATCTGCCAATGCTCGAGCCGATATTGAAGTCAACATACGGATGTACCGTCTATCAAGAACAGGTAATGAGCATATTCCGCACGGTTGCGGGATATACCTACGGTCACGCGGACATCGTGCGCCGCGCCATGTCGAAGAAAAAGGCAAGCGTGCTTGAGGCGGAAAGAGAAGCATTTATCAGCGGTGCGGCCGAAAACGGAGTTGAGAAGGCAAAAGCCGAAAAGCTTTTCGACGATATGTCAAGCTTCGCCAACTACGCGTTCAACAAGGCTCACGCCGCTGCGTATGCGGTCATAAGTTATCGGTCTGCATACCTTAAGGCTCACTATACGGGCGAATATATGGCGGCTCTTCTGACCAGCGTGCTTGGTAATCAGGTCAAGAGCGCGGAATATATAACCGAATGCTCAAAATTCGGCATCTCCGTGCTTCCGCCCAATATAAACGGAAGTCGCGTGACCTTTGGCACGGACAGAGAAAACGGAAATATCCGTTTCGGTCTGCTTGCTCTGAAGAACGTCGGTAAACAGTTTATCGAAGCTATTATCAAGGAAAGAATCGAAAACGGTCTGTTCGCATCGTTTGATAACTTCGTTGAGCGTATGAGCGCCGTAACTGACCTTAACAAGCGTCAGGTCGAGGCACTTATCAAGTGCGGAGCGTTCGACGGTCTCGGACTTTATCGCTCTCAGCTTCTATCGTCCTATGAGGCAATAATTGACAACGTAACGCAGAAGAATAGGAACAATCCCGTCGGTCAGATGGATATGTTCTCATTAGGTGATATCGATGTGCCCTCGTTCGAGTATCCCAATATCCCCGAATATAGCGTTAAAGAGCTTTTGTTGCTCGAAAAGGATGCCTCGGGAATGTATTTCTCGGGTCACATGCTCGATAACTATCAAAAGCACCTCGATGATCTTGACTTTATCACGACCGCAGAGCTTAACGAGACCGACGAAAACGAGGAAATGATCTACTCCGACAAGGACAAGGTCAATCTTGTGGGAATCGTATCATCTGTTACGCTCAAAACCACTAAAAACGATGAAAGAATGGCATTCTTTAAGCTTGAGGATAAGCTTGGGGAGGTCGAATGTATCGTTTTCCCCAAAAAATATAATGAATATTATCACGAAATATTCGTGGATGGAGCGGTCTACGTTGAGGGCACGGTTTCAATAAAGGATGACGAACTCCCCAAGATTCTCGTAAACCGACTCGAGCCGCTCACAGATAACGAGCGATACGTCGGCGCGCCGACTCAAGCCGCCGCCAAGCCTGAAACGACTGACAGCGAAATTGAGGATGAACCAACCCAAAACGATCTCGGCCCGTCAAAGTTTTCGATGTATCTCTCGCTTTACGCATCGGCAAATCAGAGCCCTGATCAGCCTGCACCAAAAGCAGTTGTCAATGAAAGAAGATCGGCTCCCAAGCCAGAGCCTGCGCACGCAGTGCCGCAAAAGATATATCTGCGCGTGCAGGATATGAGCGGCGAGGCATTTCTCAAGGCAAAGAATATGGTCGACATATTCAATGAGGGAACTATCCGAGTAATTTTCTATGATTCAAGCACGGGCAAATATTCGGAGTACAGCGAAAGACTGTTTTATTCAAATTATGCTATCGGAGAGCTTAAAAAGATCTTGGGCAACGATAACGTTGTGATCAAATAAAAATTATACCGCATCGTAGCGGAATGGAGGCAATTACCAATGAAAAACTTAAAAAGCTTCGGTTTTTTAGCCGTAGTACTTATAATCATATCAACCCTTTTGCTGACAGGTTGCAACGTCGACGACGCGTCAAAGATCGTCGGTGCAACGGTCAACGAAAAAGGAGATCTCGTAATTAATTACGGGGATGGAAACACTGAAATTCTCGGAGAAACAGAGCCCGAGGAAGAAAGTAGCAATCCAAACACCGATAGCAATATCGAAGGATCTCCGGAAGAGCCTATTATAAGTACGGAAACGGACGTTACTCTCGCTACTTCAAAAGGGCTCAGAAGCTCGGTCAGCATTTTCTGCACCTTTGGCACAGAGAACTCCCCATACTATTCTGCAGGCTCAGGTGTAATATTCAAGTTGGATAAGAGAAACGGCAAAGCCTTTATAATCACAAATTACCACGTTGTTTATGACAAAAACGGAGGCATCAGCAAGGAGATAAGCGTATATCTCTACGGCGGTGAATATTCCGAGGCAGAGATAAATGCTACCTATGTTGGAGGCTCGTTAAATTACGATATTGCGATCCTTTACGTTGAAGACAGCGAGATCATCAAAAACTCCTGCGCGGCTGCCGTTGACGTTGCCGATTCAGACAATATATTCGTCGGTCAAACTGCTATCGCAATTGGCAATGCCGAAGGCTACGGTCTTTCCGCATCCAGCGGTGTTATAAGCGTTGACTCCGAATATATAGATATGATCGCTCCCGATGACATTACTCAGGTATCATTCAGGGTTATGAGAATAGATACCGCGGTAAACCACGGAAACAGCGGCGGTGGACTCTTTAACGCACAAGGCGAGCTTATTGGAATCGTCAACGCTAAAATTATTGATGAAAACGTTGAAAATATCGGCTACGCGATTCCTTCAACTCTTGTCGTAGCTGTGGCAAACAATATAATTGATAATTGCTTCGAGAAGGATTGCTCAACCCTTCAGCGTTGCTTGCTTGGTATTACTATCAGAACCGAAAATTCCTCTGCTGTCTATGACGAGAGTACGAGGCTTGTGCGTATCGTTGAATCCATTGGAGTTGTTGAGGTCTCAAAGGGTAGCATAGCATACGGCATTGTAGAAGCAGACGACATTCTGGTGTCTGCAACGCTTAACGGCATTACAAAGGAAATTACCCGACAGTTCCACGTGATCGACCTTATGATCAACGCTCGCCCAGGAGATACAATGTATCTTACGGTGAAACGAGGCGAAGAAACCATCACCGTATCTATCGAAATAACCGAGGATTGTGTTACATCATATTAATATAACAACAAAAAAAGAGTCGTGCCGAGGCACGACTCTTTTTTCTTTATTTATATGTTAAGCGATTTTTTGTAGTCCTCTATGTGCGACAGAGCAGTGCTCTCGTCGGATGCGGAAACCATAAAGTAGAATTTAACCTTAGGTTCAGTACCCGAGGGACGAACGATAACAACGTCGCCGTTTTCAAGCTTGAAGGAGAGCACGTCGGACTTTGGAAGCTCCGTAGACGTCTTCTCACCGCTTGCAACGTCGGTGAAGGTCTGCTCCTTATAGTCGCCGAATACAACGACCTTAACGCCGCCAAGCTCGGTGGGAATATCGGTACGCATTCCGTTGAGCAATGCCGCCATTCTTGCAGGGCCGTCAACACCCTCCATATAGATCTCAACGTTTCGCTCACAGCAGAAGCCGTATCTCTCGTAAAGCTTTTCGAGAGCATCGTAAAGCGTCATTCCCTTGGCATGATAATACGCGGTCATTTCGCAGATAAGCATTGTAGCAACGACCGCATCCTTGTCGCGAGCGTAAGTACCCTTGAGATATCCGTAGCTTTCCTCGAAGCCGAAGATATAGTCTCCATGACCAAGCTTTTCGTGATTCTTGATAACCTCACCGATAAACTTGAATCCCGTAAGAACGTTGAACATCTTTACGTTGTGCGCCTCGCA
>JAZSGD010000032.1:0-8701 GCA_045532555.1 Eubacteriales bacterium
CGTGGACAACGTCATCATGAGAATATGCGATATTCTTATGTGTATTCCCGGATTTCCCATTATGCTGGTTTTCGGAACGGTGCTTACCGCCTTTGGCGAGATGGAAAGTCCCAATGCAGTTCAGGCGATCATGGGAGACCCACAGTACAGAATATACTTCCTTATGGCGTTCCTGACTCTGTTCTCATGGCCCGGAACGGCGCGACTCGTTCGAGGACAGATACTTTCTCTGCGCGAGCAGGAGTATATGGTAGCCGCCGAGGCTATGGGATATTCTACGTCGCGTAAGATATTCAAGCATCTTATTCCGAACGTTATGCCGCAGCTTATCGTTTCTATGACCCTGAGTCTTGGAAGCATGATACTTTACGAGGCTTCGTTGTCCTTCCTTAACATGGGAGTTCAGCCTCCTTATGCCGCTTGGGGAACTATGATAAACGCCGCAAGCGACCTTAATATTCTTTCAAATTATATCAACGTATGGGCGCCTCCCGGCATCTGCATAGTTATCGCCGTTCTCGGCTTTAACTTCGTTGGCGACGGACTTCGAGATGCCCTTGACCCTAAGGCAAGGAGGTGACGGTATGGCAGGCAAAGTAAACACAAAATCTGACAATCACTACTTGTCGGGAAAAGAGATACGCGCTATCGCCAAGGAAAACCGCAAGATCACCGCGGCGCTCGAAAAGCGCAAGCACAGACGCGCCGAGGAGAGTGAATTCGTCACCGAGATGAAAAATCCCGAAAATATTCTCGAGATCGAGGATCTTCATACCTACTTTTACACAGATCAGGGCGTTGTCAAGGCGGTCAACGGTGTCTCCTTCAACGTTCCCAAGAATTCAACGGTCGGTATCGTCGGCGAATCGGGTTGCGGCAAGTCTGTGACGAGTATGTCTGTCATGCAGCTCATTCAAGGACCTGCAGGACAGATCGTTTCGGGTCAGATACGCTTCAATTCCGAGGATTACCGAAGGGATAAAAAAGGCAATCCCGTGCCGATCACGGACACCGACGGCAATAAGCGCTTTGAGACCGAGGAAAAGGTTTGCGATATCGCAAATATGCCGATCAACGAGATTTACCGTATCAGAGGCCGTCAGATCGCTATGATCTTCCAGGAGCCTATGACCTCGCTCAATCCTGTATTCACCATTGGCAATCAGCTTGACGAGGTTACCTTTATTCACGTCCCCGATGCAACGAAGGAAATGGCGAAGAAGGCGTCACTTGAGATGCTTGAGCTTGTGGGCATTGCCGCCCCCGAGCGAGTATATAAGTCCTATCCTCACGAGCTGTCGGGCGGTATGAGACAGCGAGTTATGATCGCTATGGCGCTTGCGTGCAATCCCCGTCTTATCATTGCGGACGAGCCGACTACCGCGCTTGATGTTACGATACAGGCGCAGATACTCGATTTGTTCCGCGATCTTAAGACAAAGATTAACGGGTCTATTCTGCTTATCACTCACGACCTTGGAGTTGTGGCTGAAATGGCAGATTACGTCGTCGTTATGTATGCGGGCAGAGTTATCGAGCAGGGAACCGTGCAGGAGATCTTCCACGATCCCAAGCACCCCTATACCATTGGTCTGCAGAAGTCCAAGCCTACTATGGATTCGGACAGCGACACATTGTTCAATATTCCCGGCAACGTTCCCAATCCCGTGAACATGCCGAATCATTGCTACTTCAAGGAGCGTTGCTCGCAGTGCACTAAAAAATGCTCAGGAGATTATCCTTGCATGGTGCAGCTCAGCCCCACTCACTTTGTAGCATGTCATTTGTACGGAGAGGAGGGCGAAGCTGATGAGTGAATTGAACGAAAGTGCAGTTTACAATGACGAAGAGATAGCGGCGAGCGAGGCTAGGGCCAAGCAAGCTGCAATCGAAGCGGATAAAAACAAGCCCTTTGACCCCGACGCACTTCTTGAGGTGCGTCACCTTCGCAAATGCTTTCCCGTTCAGAAGAACCTACTCGGCAAGGTAGAGAAGGAGCTTGTTGCGGTAGATGATATTTCCTTTACCCTTAAAGCCGGCGAGACATTGGGTATCGTTGGTGAGTCGGGTTGCGGTAAGACTACAATGGGTCGTACCGTGCTCAAGCTTCATCAGCCGAGCGGCGGACAGATCATCTTCAACGGAGAGGATATTACGAACTACAACCACGCAAAGATGCGACCTCTGCGTACCGATATGCAGATCATATTCCAGGATCCTTATTCCTCTCTGCCTCCGAGAGCGACTGTTGGTGATATTCTTTCCGAGCCTGTAAAGGTTCACGGTATCGTGCCGCAGAATGAGGTCAAGGAATATGTTATGGATCTTATGGAGAAGTGCGGTCTGCGCGACTATTATTACGAGAGATATCCTCACGAATTTTCGGGTGGACAAAGACAGAGAATTTGTATTGCGAGGGCCTTGTCGGTCAAGCCGAAGCTCGTTATATGCGACGAGCCCGTTTCGGCGCTTGACGTCTCTATTCAGGCGCAGATCATCAATCTGCTCAAGGATCTGCAAAGATCGATGAACCTGACTTATCTCTTCATTTCTCACGATCTGTCGGTAGTCAAGTTCATTTCCGACAAGGTCGGCGTAATGTACCTTGGCTCTATGGTTGAATTCGGACTGAAGGACGATATTTTTTCAAATCCTCTTCATCCTTACACGAAGGCACTCTTTTCCGCTATTCCGAATCCCGATCCCGACGTGAAGATGAACCGTATCGTGCTGAACGGAGATATTCCGTCCCCGATGAATCCTCCCAAGGGCTGCCGCTTCCATACAAGATGTCCTCACGCGACCGAAAAATGCAAGCATATAACGCCCGAATACAAAGAATACGAGCCTGGGCATTTCGCAGCGTGTCATCTGCTTGAAAAGGATCAGTGATTATGGGAAAAGACAGAAAAAAGAAGAAAAAGAAAACGGTCTACGTTGACGATGGCTCAACTGTAGCCGATATGTCGGGCGTTGGAAAAAGCAACGCTCCAAGGCATAACGGCGGTGTGCGTCCTCGCGCATCGTTTAAGGAGCAATTCAAAACGTATACGGATGCAGTCAGGATGATGTTCCTTCCAATGCTTGCTGTGTTGGGAATTCTTGCGCTGGCATTTCTTATCGTTTATATTCTTTTATGATGAAAAAACCGTCGTGGTACTCGGAAGAGCACCACGACGGTTTTCTATTTATTGAGCTTTTTTACGCGATTTGATCAAAGCGATGATCTCGGGTAGGTAGACTATACCAAGGTATACCACGACGAACGGCACTACCACGTACATATACCAGTACGAATGAGGGATCAGATTATACATAGCCTGCATAAGCGGTACGGGAGCAAACAGGGAATACATATAATTTACCTGTACGATCTCTCCCGAAGGATTAGTTACCGCGTTAGCTACACAATAGCTGTTGAGCGCGAGATTAATAAAGTGAACGACGGTGTATATAGCCATCGTTAATACAACGGTCGAGGCGATGCAGCGCACGTCCTTTTTGACTATCTTGAGCGCAAACATCAATATCGGGATCCCGAATTCGAGTGTGTGCGGTATGTAATAGAAGAAAAAGGTGGCTGACGGGATCACGTAATTTGCCTGTCCCTGATTGCAGATTATTGCCATTGCCGCGCCGAGACACCAGAAAAGCAACAGATTCGAGAAGATCTTGCTTCGGGTGAGGATCGCGATCGGTAAGATCAATGCGGTGATAGAGCACATGTGAAAGGGGAGATACTCAAGCGGTGTTCCCCAGGTCACTAGATTGAAGATTATAGCGGCAAGACCACTGAGCGAAAGAATAAACAGCACGATATCCTTTGTTTTTTCACTGCGGTTGCGAAGAATAAAATATATTCCCAGTATCATACAAGCCGAGATGATCAAGGTTATGATGTGAACAAGTCCGTAAGAACCCCAGAGCATAGTAACCCTCCAATGAAGTCATAATCAACGCGCTAATTATATCAAATATATTGACAAAAGTAAACAGAAAATGAAGATTTTTAAGAAAATTTAATATTTTGGTGCTTTAGAAAAAAACAGAGAAGGTTCTTATCCTTCTCTGTTTTTTTTCATATTAAAGCAGGAAATCGGGCATTTTTTGACCGATCTGAACCTTCTCGTACTTTTCGTCTTCCTTGTGGCCGATGACCTTTTCTACGGTCTCGGGAGCGACGTTTGCAAGCACGGTGGTCTCGACTGTCTTGGCCTCAGCGGGTTTGCTTGCACTCTTTTTGGGAGCTGCAGGCTTTTTCGAGGTAGTTGACTTAGTAGTAGTTGATTTTGCAGTCGCTGATTTAGCGGTGGTTGTCGTCTTCTTCGCAGGCGCTTTCTTGGTGGTCTTTGCGGGAGCCACGCCAACGGTTGCTACGAGCTCGGGAGCAATATTTTTGTCTTCAGTCTGCGGAGGAGTGAGGGTCTCGGTTACGATCTCGTTTGCGGGGGTCTGCTTTGCTACTCTTTTCGTGATGCTGTCCTTACCTATCGGCATATTTCATGATCTCCTTTGCCATTTCCATATATTCCAGCGCGGCGCGGCTGGTGCGCTTATAAGCCATAACGGGTTTACTGTTGTCCTGCGACCACTCTACCGTACTGTCGATGCGGATTATTGACGAAAGCAAACGCACGTTGTCAAGCGATGAGAGTGTTTCGACGGTCTGCTTGAAATAGTTTTTGCGCTCGCTTGCCTTTGTAATCGCAATGCCGAGAATTTCAAGCGTAGGGGAGATGAGCTTGACCTGCTCGTAAAATTCAAACATATTTGCAAGTCCGAAAAGTCCCCAGGGTGAAGCCTCGACGGGAATTACGAGCTTGTCCGACGCGCACATGATGTTCATTACCCAACAGCCAAGCGTTGGGGGAGCGTCGATGAGAATGTAGTCGTATTTGCCTGACTCCTTGATCTTTTTAAGTCCTTGACGGAGAATGAACTCTCTTTGCCATTTGGTGAAAAGCTGAAACTCGATTCCACTCATCAGGGTGGACGAAGGGATCAGGTCGAGATTTTCATATTCGGTGGGCACGACGAAATCGGTCAGATCCTTTTGCTCAACTACGCCGATATAGAGGTTTTTGTCTCCCTTGGCCATTTCAAGCGACTGCTCGTCGTCGAAAAATTGCAATGTGAGGTTCATCTGCATATCCGCGTCGATGAGAAGCACCTTTTTGCCAAGAGTGCTTAATGAATATCCCACGTTTGCGCAGGTGGTGGATTTTCCGCTTCCGCCTTTGTTGTTGGCGAAGCAGATCGTTTTGGTCTGAGCCATAGCTTCCTCCTTGGCGATGCAAGCATCGCAGTGATATGCCGCAAGCGGCGTGATATTGCGCGGAGCGCAGTAATATGCTTTGCAAAGCAAAGCGTGATATTCGCCTTCGGCGAGTTATTCGCGGTTGAGATAGTCGATGATCGTGTCTAAGCCCTCGCGGGTATAGGAACTGACGTAAAAGAGCTTTTCGGACTTAAGTCCGCAGTTTTTCAGCCAGCGCTCTGCAAGCGGCACGTTGGCATCGGGTTTATCTATGCCCGAAATTATACCGATAACGTCGCGGTTGACGTGGTGGACACAGTTGGGCGGAAATACGCAGAACGGCTCGTTCGCGCTTACTACAAGTCCGATAACGTCAGCCTCGTATGAATAGACCGCCAGCGCCGCAGCCAGCGTGTGCACCTCGGTGTACTCGCCCGGCGTGTCTATGATCGTGTCCATGTAATTTATATATTGTGTTTTGCAATAGTGGAGCTGCTCGCCCTTTAAGGCTTGGGTCAAGGTGGTCTTGCCTGCGGCTACGCGCCCCATTAGTATCAGTTTTTTCATATTTTTCCTACCTTTTTCGAGAAAAAGGTAGCCAAAAAGCTTCCAGAAGGATAGTTTTTGTGATACCCATTTTACGATTGGAGATGGGATTGTATAAATTTAATAGCTTTTTTGTGGGGAAGTTCTTTTGGTTACAGAGTTTGCCGTAGGCAAACTCATGCAAATCTCACTTGCGAGTTTGCTGTTTTCATTTCAAGAAAAGTAACACGCGCGCCTTTCCTTACGTTCTGGTCATCTCACAAACAGAGAACTTGAGAACGTTTCTGAAATATTCGGTAATTGCGGTAAATGAGGCTTCGACCTCTGCGACCTTGCCCGTGATAATGAGGGTACCCGAGAAGCGATCGACGAATCCGAGGTCAGCGCCCGAGGATTTGAGTGCGATATCTGCGGTAATGACCGCAGTTTCGGCAGGGCTGACGGTAAGAACACCGATAGCCGCTTTTTCGTAGTCGAGCTTGGGGTCAAGACCCAGCTTCTGATAGAGCGTGGGGTCGGGGTTAGCTATAATATGAGCAAGAGTGATCTGGCGACCGGGCACCAGCTCCTGCACTATTCGCATTTTATCTTGAAATTCGAAATTTTGAGACATAATTAACCTCTTTTTTTGAAAACCTTTTTGGAAAAAAGGTTTTCAAGCTTTCTAAAAACTTTCAATAAGGATAGGGTATATATCCTCTTTTTAATCAACTTGATGGTGTTGTTGCGATTTATCCGCCGATCTGTACGTGCAGCTTTGTCGACACGCTCTGCGCCGTCTCAAGCAGCATATTCATTGTGTCGGCAGTAGGGGGGGCGATGCCGTCAAGCAGATAGGTTCTGCCGAGTCCCGCATACTTGTCCTGACCGAGACGGTGATAGGGGAGCAGGTGAAGCTCGGTAACGTTCGGCAGAGAATCTGCGAAACGCGCGATATCGGCTATCTCGGAGGGGGTCGCGTTGAAGGTAGGGACTACGGGAACGCGGATCACAAGGTGATTTGCGTTCTCGGCGATATATTTTGCATTCTCGAGGATCTTTTCGTTTCGCTGCGAGGTGAATTCCTCGTGTTTGTCGGAATTCATGTGCTTTATATCCATTAAGAAATGGTCGACGTGTGGGAGCAGTCTTTGTACGACTTCGTGGCTGGCGAAAGCGGTCGTTTCGATCGCAGTGTTGAAGCCGTAGTCGTGTGCCGCGCGCAAAAGCGCCTCCGCGAACTCGGGCTGTGCCATGCACTCGCCGCCCGAAAGCGTAAGTCCGCCGCCGCTGCGGGCGTAATAGATGCGGTCGGCTGCGATCTCGTCCATGACCTCGGCAACTGTGACGTCACGTCCCATTATCTCCTTTTTGCCTCCGCGGATCATTTCCTGTATGCCGTATTCCTGCGATTCGGGGTTGCAGCACCACTTGCAGCGGAGGTAACAGCCCTTGAGGAAGACTATCGTTCTGATTCCGGGACCGTCGTGAATCGAATATCTTTGAATGTCAAAGATACGTCCCGTTTGTTCGTATATGCTTTTCACTTCGGTCTCCTTTCGTGAATTTTGCCTTCGGCGACTTAAAAACTTTTTGAGAAAAACCTACGTAAACCGCAAGCGGTTTACTCTGCAAGTTTGCTATGCAAACTTCGGGTTTTAAGAATTCCAAAAACTTCAAATAAGGCGAGTAATAATTTTTGCTATTTTATTTCACTACGCCGTGTAGCGAAATGACTTTTTGTAATCATTACTATCCTTATTCAAGGTTTTTAATATTACTTTTTCTTTTTGACACAGAAGGCGCAAAAAGAAAAAGTAATGCAAAAAGAAAAACGCATAGGAGAGATTTCGCCTCTGCGGAGGCGTCCGCCGATCCCGGCGGCTCGGACAAGCCTTTGAAAAGGCTTGAGCGAAACTTTCAAAAATGGATTAAACCCATTTAAGAAATTAATCCGTCTGCCGTTTTCGCTATCCTAATTGAAGGCTTTTGGGAGGTGCGGAACCCTTTTTGTCTAAAAAGGGTTCCGCATTCGCCTCTCTTATCTTACAATCCGCTTTGCTCGGTACGGTTGATGATATCGTCCTGGAGCGAGCGTGAGAGGGTAGTGAAGAGTGCGCTATAGCCTGCGACTCTTACGACGAGGTTCTTATACTTTTCGGGGTTCTTCTGCGCGTCGAGAAGGGTCTCCTTGGAGACTACGTTATACTGAACGTGCATACCCTTCTGATCGAAGTATCCGCGCAGGTAAGCGACGAATTTTTCGAGGCTTGCCATACCCGTGAGCGCGGAGGGATGGAACTTCTGGTTGAAGAGAGTTCCGTTGGAGGCGATTCCGTGTCGAGCTTTGCGACCGAGTTTGCGGTTGCCGTGGGGCCCTTGACGTCTCTGCCCGAAGCAGGGCCTACGCCGTCCGCGATGGGAGTGTATGCAAGTCGTCCGTCGGGAGTTGCGCCGGTCTGATAGCCAAGCGGAACGTTAGCCGATACGGGATAAAGACCTGCCTGGAACATACCGCCGCGGTTGTTGGTAAAGTTCTCGAAGGGCTTTGTATAGGTGTTTCCGACCTCGCGCGCGAACGCGTCGACCTCGGGAATATCGTTACCGTACTTGGGAAGGGCATTGATCATATCAAGGATTTCCTGATATCTTGCCTTCTTTGCGTCGGAAATGTGAGTTGCGCCCGTGATGCTGTCGTAGATAGTTCTGATAGCCGCCTCGTTGACGTCAACTCCCTGAGCATCAAGCTGCTTTGCGACCTCGGTGGTAAGCTCGATCGCCTTCTTCTGCATAATGCCCTTACCGAAGTTATCGGCACGCGCCTGCTTCATTTCTGCCATGGACACCTTCTTCTGCTCGAAGACGAGTGTCTTCATAGCGAGAAGCGCGTCGGTCATATTTGCGATACCGAAGCCCTGA